>DAOVCZ010000008.1 GCA_030669775.1 Chloroflexota bacterium
CAGACGTTCGCGGGGAGTAATTGGAGAAACCATCCTCAAGATATAAGATATCAGGCGCCCGATAGCTTCTGATACTGCCGCAGTTTCAGATCCTGCCTTGGCGGTATTTACGAAAACCTCGAACGGTTGATGGTCTCCGTTCTCGTTGACCGTTACGAACGTCTTCCCTAATGGAGTCTCCACATAAATTGTGTTTCCTGGCAGTTTTCGTGGCCGTGGCTTCTTTGCCTCCTGCCAATCGCTCTTCTCGCTGGGATCACTATTCACAGGCTCCAATGTCAGATTTTGTTTCTCTTTGGCGACTGCGTGAGTTTCCAACACAACTTTCTGCCTTGAACCAGTCACATATACAGTGATACCTTTACATCCCAATTCCCAAGCCAACGTGTAGGCTTTGGCAATATCTTCCTCAGTTGTAATCTCGGGAAAATTAATCGTCTTGGACAAGCTATTATCGACAAAAGCCTGCATCGCGGCTTGCATACGAACATGTTCCTCAGCGGTGATATCTTGGGAAACAACAAATGCATCGCGAATTTTCTGCGGGATGATCGTGATATTCTGGCAAGTCCCGCTTTCCATAACCTGGTCAAATACCGATGCTCTAGTTTCCTCATCCAATCCCGCTTCAATCAAAGCTTGGTTGAATAGAGGACTCGTATACTGCAATTGCAGGTCTCTCCCGTTGTCATTTACGTGGCGAATATAAGCTAAGGCGAAAACCGGTTCACATCCATACCCTTCACAGCCAGCAACTGTGGCAATGGTCCCTGTCGGGGCGACAGTAGTCTGTGAGGCGTTTCGAATTCCGTGTTTCCGGATTCCACCTACCACATCACTCCAATTAATCGCTGGTCGATTCCAATCTCGTTCATAATCTTGCAAAGGAATGGGGGGCTGCCAAACCAGGTTATCTGGATCGTATATTGATCCTTCAATTGCTTCGAACGAACCGCGTATCTTAGCTAGTTCAATGCTGGTTAACATGGTGTGAAAACGAATAAATTCCATCACCTGTGCAGAGAATTCCTGTCCAGATTCAGAACCGTACTGGACACCAACGTGATACATCAGGTCAGCCAACCCCATGATGCCAAGACCGATTCGACGAGCTCGGAATGCAGTCTGCTGAAGTTGAGGAACCGCTGGTACATAAGAGTTTGCTTGAACGACATCTTCAAGAAACCTTGTCGCCAATTCCACACTCAGGCGAAGACTTTCCCAATCAACGGAATCACCCGGTCCACAATGTTGAGCAAGATTTACGGACCCCAAACAGCAATTTTCATAGGGTCCTAACCACTGTTCTCCGCATGGGTTGGTTGCTTCCAACATGTACAAATGAGGGACCGGGTTGGAGCGATTGGCAGCATCAAGAAAAAGAACTCCTGGCTCTCCATTGTGATGTGCCTGGCGAACGATTTTCTCGAACAAATCCCTGGCTCGGATTCGTTTTTTAACCTTGACAGGAATGCCAGCTTCTTCGGCTTGCTCGATAGTGCCATTGAAATCTTTATATTTTTTCGAAGAAACATCAGGGAATAATAATTCCCATTCTCGATCCTCTTTCACTGCTTCCATAAAAGTATCAGTGATACCGACTGAGATGTTGAAATTTGTGATCGCATCCTCGTCTGTTTTACACGTGATGAAATCTTCAATATCCGGATGATCTACACGCAGAACACCCATATTGGCACCTCTCCGGGTACCCCCCTGGGCGATTTCACCGAATGCCTTGTCATAGACGCGCAAAAAACCTACTGGACCTGTCGCCTGACCGGCGGAAGTTTTCACCAAAGTACCTTTTGGTCGCAAACGAGAGAATGAAAACCCATTTCCGCCACCGGTTTGTTGGATTAAGGCTGCGTCACGCAAAGTTTGAAATATGCCAGCTGAATTCCTGCCCATATCATCCGATACCGGCAGAACAAAACAGGCGGCTAATTGCCCTAGTGAAGTGCCAGCACCAGTGAATGTGGGTGAGTTGGGGAAAAAACGCCTGGTGGAAAGGAGTTCATAATAACTCCTGGCTGTTGCTTCAATATCATGCCCCCAATCTGCCTCTACCTTTGCTACATGGTAGGCTACACGCCAAAAAGTTTCTTCTATTGATTCTACTGGCTCACCATTTCCGTCACGGCGGGCATAACGGCGAGTAAAAACTTGATCAGCATTCTCAGTTAGATCGACCTTATTTAGATCTGCTGGTAGTGGCGGAGTAGGCAGCACACCGGATTTGGCAACCTTTTCAATCCCTTCTCGCAACATTAAGATACCTCCTGACTGGTTTACCAATCCTAAAAGCAATACAACATTCGCTAAGGAGCGAAGAAGAAGACCACAGAATTTAGATTAGCTTTCAAGTAAGTGATCAATTTCGTCCCGGATCGATCTTAAATCATCCAATCCGAGATAAACAATGGCATACCGGATATAAGCAACTTGATCCATCTCCTTTAATCCGGCGATTACCATATCCCCGACAACCCTTGAGGACACTTCCGCACGTCCCATCGCCTGAAGGGCTGATTCAATTTCTCCAACTAAGCGTTCGATTTCTGCTGCTGAGACAGGTCTCTTCGCACAAGCAATGCGAATGCCGCCAATCAATTTGTCTCGATCGAATTCTTCCCGAGTTCCATCTTGTTTGATAAGTAAAGGATTTGCCAGGATCGCTCTTTCGTAGGTGCTGAAACGTTGATTACAATTATTACACTCCCGCCTGCGGCGAATTCCACCTCGTGCGTCATGGGAGGTATCCACGACACGAGAATCTTCACCTTGACAATAAGGACAACGCATTACAACCCCTTTATTAGAACAATTGTTGCCGCCATATATGGCGGTATTCTTGGAACCACCCCTACATGTGGCACTGGCTGGGCAAATATTCTAGCATACCTAGGTTCAATTTGCAAGTAAATCAAGTCAAATCTTACCTTAAAAAATTCATCAAGAGGTAAACTCACTCATCCCCCTCCCAGGGGAAGGCAATCCCGGGAAGGGGATGAGGGACCTCATGATACGAACTAGAGATTACCCATAAAAAGGTTCATCTTTTGATATGCAAACAAGACACGATGGTAACGCGAGGTCAGCTTCGCGTTTCAATAGCGATAATTCACCTCATCTTTAGTCATCAGATACCCAAACCAATAAATTTGGCTAGCGGGTGCGATTTCTTAAGAAGGTTGGGATATCCAAATCCTCAGTGTTAAAGGTGCGCGGCTGAAAGTCGCCTGGTCTACCGGTGTTAGCTACAACCTCGCTGTTTTCCAAAACCTGAGAAGGCTTGTTTTCACGACGTGTACCAGACTTTTCCAAGAGGCGTCGGGGGATTCCAGTGCGTTCAAAACCGGTCGCGATCACGGTTATGCGCAATTCATCACTCAAGGAAGGATCGATTACTGCTCCAAAGATCAGGTTGACATCTGGGTGAGCAGTTTCCTTGATGATCGCGGCGGCCTGGTTGACTTCAAAGAGGGTCAATTCTGGACCACCGGTGACGTTGAACAGAATACCGCGTGCACCATCAATCGTGATATCCAATAATTCACTGGAAATCGCTTCCTCAGCAGCTTCGCGAGCTCGTTCTTCACCCTTTGCATTACCGACTGCCATCAGGGCTGCTCCACCTTCGGACATGATTGTGCGTACATCAGCGAAATCGAGATTAATCAAGCCCGGTACAGTAATCAGTTCCGAAATACCTTGCACACCCTGCCGCAGGACATCATCTGCCATTTTAAAAGCATCGTGAAGGTTGGCCCGTTTGTCGACTATTTGTAATAAGCGATCATTCGGAATCACGATCAGGGTATCGGCCTGTTCTTTAAGCTGGTTGATGCCACCTTCAGCGGCTTGAATGCGGCGGGAACCTTCAAAGGAAAAGGGACGCGTAACAACACCTATCGTAAGAGCGCCAACCTCCCTGGAGATCTGGGCTACGATTGGACATGTTCCGGTGCCTGTACCACCACCCATTCCACCAGTGATGAATACCATATCCGCGCCTCTAAGGACATCATACATTTCTTCAGCTGACTCTTCACCAGCTTTGCGACCGGTCTCTGGATCACCGCCCGAGCCTAATCCACGGGTCAATTTATCACCGATCCGTACTCGCACAGGCGCTTTGGAAAGCATTAATGCCTGTGCATCAGTATTGATGGCAATAAACTCGACTCCTTGTAATCCTTCCTCGATCATCCGGTCGACTGCGTTGCATCCACCTCCTCCAACACCAACAACTTTGATATTGGCAAAGGATTCAACTTGGTTGGGTGGGCTGACCATTGTGTTCATACGTTACTCCTCCTTCGAATCATGTGGTTTGTGATATTCTCTTAATATTTTCTGAATACCAGTAATAAGTGAAGAATTTTTCCAGGTAGACGATATAAATGCATTTATGGAAACAATCGACGTATTAGATTTTTGACATATTCCCAATCTAAACCTCCTCCATGTGAACTGATTATTGTTTGAGAGGATTCCCCGCCGATCTCAGTCATCAACATTTGCCATTTCAACAAACCAACACTTGTTGAATAAGCAGGTGAATATAAATTATCAGTCATACCAACCAGATTTTCCGGCTTTGCGATCCTGACCGGCAAACCCAACACTTGGGAGCCCATAGTTCGGATGCCTGGAATGCTGCTCGATCCTCCTGTCAGGACCATGCCAGCAGGCAGCAATCCATCATAGCCTGATCGCTTTATCTCCTGTAAAACTAGACTAAAGATCTCTTCCACTCGAGCCTCGATGATCAGAGCCAGCTCTCTACGGCGAATCTGGAGGGGCATTTCCTCTCCAAATGGTCGCACATGAAATTCTTCGTTTTCTCCGACCTCGGATTCGACTGCATGACCATGTTGTTTCTTGATCTCCTCTGCCTGGGAAATTGGCAGGCGTAATCCATGCGCGATGTCCGATGTTATCAGGTCCCCACCCACACCAAGGATCATCGTATGCCAAACATCTCCCTCAATAAAGATCGCCATATCTGTTGTTCCACCGCCGATATCACAGACGACCACTCCCATCTCACGTTCCGTCTCTGAGAGAACGACCTCCGCCGATGCCAGAGGATTCAATACAAACTGGCTGGTATTTGCTCCGGCTTGGAGTACACAATTTCTCAGGTTTTCCACAGCGGATGCTGCGACAGTGATAATGTGTGTCTCTACTTCAAGGCGGTATCCATACATCCCCAGCGGCATGCGGATACCAGGCTGCCCATCTACTGTAAAACCACGTTGGATAACATGGATGATCTCCCTGTTATGAGGTATAGCAACTGCCCGGGCAGCTTCCATCGATCTGATTACATCATCCTCCCCAATCGTTCGACCAGAAACACCGACCACACCACGGCTGTTGACCGATGAGACCTGCGAGCCGGCCAAGCTAACGAGCGCAGAGGTGATCTCCATACCCGATGTGCGTTCAGCTTTTTCTATTGAACGGGAGATAGCCTGCGTTACGGCGCGAACATCCACAGGAATGCCCTTCCGCATTCCATTAGAAGGTTCTATACCCACACCAAGAATCCGCAGGATGCCATCCTGCTCAACTCGTCCTACAAGCGTACAGATCTTGGTTGTGCCAACATCAATTCCGACGATAATCGGTTCGTCCATTTTTTACCGCTCCAGGCGATAATATGGTGCGTGGACATGCTCCACGCTGATTAAAGCAGGTTGTATACCTGCTTTTTTCAACCGTTTATAGGTTTTCCAATAAACTTTTAGTTTGAGAGCCATATCCTCATCACTGCTGCCGAAATATACTTGCCAACCCCGCGGATCTAACCAACCAAGTCCATGCTGGCTGTCATAAACAATCGGGGTGTTCTCAGGTGCTTCAGGGCTGATGATGAGAATGGCGTTTACCAAATCTATTGGAAGTGTTTGCAATGGATCTTCATCCTCTTCAAGCGTCTCACTCCCTGCTGGAGCAACTGATAACAAATCGCTTCCCTGAACAGTGATACTAGGACCGCCTTCACCGTGGGGAGGAAATGCAACACCTCTCTCATCTACCCAGAATGTTTGTCCATCTTGATGCCAGGCCAGAACTGGTTGCCGCTCAACCAAATTGACCACCACTTTGTTCGGGATTTCGGTTTCAACTGATATATTCACCAGCTCTGGAAAAGCTTCCTGTAGTTTTTGCTCGAGGTCTGCCGGGTTTACCAAGATAATAGACTTCCCAATCACATCAACCACCGAATTGATCTCCGCATTTGTCAATCGCACTAATCCGGTCACACCGATTGTCTCGACACCGAAAAACGGTGAGTACCAAAGGGAATAAATCATGAAACCGAGTGCGCCGACCAATAAAGCTGACAACAAACGCCAACCCACTTTGACCGAAGGCACGGAAGGCAATCGCATTTCGGCACCCTGACCATTGAGGGCAATATCAAAGCGTCGGCGGCTGTTTTTACTCTTTCGGCGGCTATGCGAAACGGATGCAGCAACCCCACCACGTACCAACACCGGCGGTAAACTCGCACTGGTTTTGCTACGAGATCGGCGCGCTGATTTCGAGGAACTCTTCCGCGGTCCCCTTTCCCGCTTTTCTCGCAATAATTCTGCTCGTGTTGGTTTATCCTTTGCCGTCATGCAAATTTCACCTTTGGTACCGCCACTCAGTTCGATCCCGATCTGATCTTCGTTCCATAGCAAGTTCTATCAATCGTTTAACCAAATCCTCAAATGTTAGACCGCTGGCTTCCCAAAGCTTTGGATACATACTAATCTTGGTGAAGCCTGGAATTGTATTCAATTCGTTTAAAAATAATTCACCAGTATCTTTATCCAACAGGAAATCTACTCTTGCCATTCCTGCACAGTCGACCGCTCGATAAGCACGCACTGCTAAATTTCTAACCTGCTGGGAGATTTCAAATGGGATTGGTGCAGGTATCAATAATTCTGATCGATCATCGATATATTTCGCCTCGTAAGAATAAAAGTCAGCAGATGGGATCACCTCACCTGGAACTGAAGCGATAGGATCATCATTGCCAAGCACACTGACCTCGATCTCCCGGGCATGGATACCCCTTTCCACTAGAATACGACGGTCATACCTGGCAGCATCCATTAATCCTTCCATCAAATCTGAGCGATTCATACATTTTGTAATCCCGACAGATGAGCCAAGATTTGCTGGTTTAGTAAACAACGGGTAATGAGCTAGTGCTTCAGCATGACCAATAACTTCATCCAATGAGTTCTCGACATCACTTCTGAGCACAATAATCGTATCCACTTGAGGAATATCATTGGCTCGCATAATGTCTCGGAAGATACCTTTGTCCATGCCGACTGATGAGCCCAAGACACCCGCTCCAACATAAGCAATTTCTGCGAGCTCAAACAACCCTTGGATCGTTCCATCCTCTCCATAAGTCCCATGCAATACCGGGAAGACAACGTCTAGCTGGGTTAATAGTTCAACAATTTCTTCTTGATCTGAGCCCTGGAAGACATATAACCCTTCGCGTGATGGGTCAGCAAATATCGTCGCGGGGGTCAACTCGTTTAGTTGGACACCGGAACTAAACTTATCCAAGATATCCTCACCAACGAGCCATAAACCTTCATGGGTGATGCCGATTTGGATCACTTCGTACTCATCTGGACTCATTGCTGAAAGTATAGAGCGCGCCGAGAGAAGCGAAATCTCGTGTTCGCCTGAGCGACCTCCAAATAAAATGCCTACGCGCAATTTCTTCTCACTCATCAGTTCCGCTTTACTTCCCATGATCCAATTAGCTCGATCTCCAATTCCAGATTGACTCCAAATTTACTCGCTACAACGCTGCGTGCAAGATTAATCAAATCCCAGACGTCGGTTGCAGAAGCATTACCATAATTGATAAAGAAATTCGCATGCAGCGAGCTGATCGCTGCATTACCAACGCGAGTTCCCTTCAATCCTGCTTGCTCGATCAATCTCCCAGCGTAATCCCCTTCAGGATTCTTGAACATGGAGCCCATACTGGCACCGGATGGCTGAGTTAGATGTCTTTGAGCGACCAATTCGTCGAGTCGCGCTTCTACCACCTCTTTTGTGCTTTGAGCAAGCCGTAGTAATGCAGCTAATACAATGACTTCAGGCTGTTTTATTTCCGACCGCCCCGGAAAGCCCACTTTCTCTGAGTCGATGGCCCCAGTCACTTTTTCCTTAATGCGACTGGAACGATAGCTGAACTCAAATTGGTCTGCCAGCCATTCCTCTCGCAGGATCACTCTCATGGGTGGGTTGCCATTTTTAGACTTTTTGTCCTCGATTTCACGATGCAAGATTTCTGCCAGCAGAAGATTCCCGGCAATGTCCCCACCGTGGGCTCCAGCATTACCGACAATTGCACCACCTAATGTGCCCGGGATTCCGGATGCCCATTCCAAGCCGGTCAAACCACGGCTTGCAGCCTGCCGGGCGATGACACCAAAATTGGTTCCGGAGGCTGCCCAGACAGTCGGTGGCTCACTTTCGACATCAAACATCACCTGACGTGCCTTATTAAGGAGCACAAGACCACGCACACCGGCGTCACTCACTAAAACATTAGAACCGCCGCCCAGCAAAATAAACGGAATTTCCTCTTCCCAGAGGAAACTGACCATTGATACCAGATCCTCTACCGATTCTGCTGTCAGCAGTCCATCCGCCAACCCACCGATGCGCGCTGATGTATAACGAGCAAGGGATACATTGGTATCAAATTGATCGCCAAACCTTTCTCTCAGGGTATTCGCAGCAAATGGATAAGTCATAAATGCTACTCGTGTATCTCTGTCCACTGGATGGACAACGAATTGATCACTCACAGTTCTTCCAAATGGGCAATAATTTTCTGGAGATCTTTTTGAGATATCCGAATTTGACGTAATTTCTCCTTGGGTGAGATCTTACTTAACCCAATGGGTTTCAATCCAGGTTGATGCTGCCTTATCGATTGGCCGCTCTCACCTGAAGCCCATGTCATAAGCATCTCAACCATTTTTGGCATTCCCATTTGCAGACATTAAATCAATCACCCTTTCGCTGATCTGGTATGCATCTCCTGCGGAGAGAACCAACAAAACGTCTCCGTTCTGTAGATTATTGACCAGGTAATTTGTGACTTGATTATTACTTGCCAGGAAGCGTACATCCGGGTGATCCATGGACTGTACCACCTGGAGTGAAGAAAACTCCGTATTGACAGGCTCTCTCGCAGCATAGATCTCAGTTACCAGGACATGATCTGCTTCACGGAAAGCTGTCAAATACTCTTCAAATAGAGTCTTCGTTCTTGAATACGTGTGCGGCTGCCAGACTGCCCACAATTGACGATCAGGATATCGATTTCGGGCTGCAGCTAAGGTCGCTCGGATTTCAGTTGGATGGTGGGCATAATCATCAATGACTGCAATCCCTGAGATTTCTCCGTGCAACTCAAAACGTCTCATCGTGCCTTGAAATTCACTCAGCGCCTGAGCAGCATCAGTAACTGGAATTTTCATTTGATGGGCGACAGCTAAAGTTGCCAAAGCATTGCTGACATTATGAATCCCAGGTACATTCAGTGATACCGGAGCAAGAAGCTCATTTTCAAAGAACGCCTCAAATTCATAGAAACCCTGCTGAGTCAGTGAAAAATTGTTCACAAGATAATCTGGAGGAGTTTGATTCTCTTTCCTCTGCAGGCCATAGGATAAAATCTTGCAGTTAAACTCACTTGCCATATCTAAAAGTTTCAAAGCCCCAACATCATCTGAACACAAAATTAAGGTACCTTCGCCTGGCAGCTGGTGTGCAAAATCAACAAAAGCCTGGAAAAAATCTTCAGCAGTAGGAAAACAATCCGGGTGGTCGTGTTCGATATTGGTCACAACTGCGATTTGAGGCTGCAAGCCTAGGAACATGTAATCGTATTCATCTGCTTCTATCACAAAAGCTCGCCCCTTGCCTGCGTGGGCATTGTTCCCCAAATTCTTAGAGACACCACCAATAATATAGGATGGATCATGATTCAAGGCAGTTAACATCCAGCTGATCATGGCTGTGGTGGTTGTCTTACCATGGGTTCCAGCTACAGCGATACCGATACGGTCCTCAATTAACTTGCCGAGATAATCGGAACGTTTATAGACCGGAATTCCTGCCGCCATTGCAGCCTTTACTTCCACATTATCATCAGGGATAGCGGAAGAACGAATGACCTCATCAGCCCCAAGCACCTGGTCTCCTCGATGTCCAACGCTCACTTTCGCACCCAAGTCCTGGACTTCACGCGCCAGGGGAGATAATTCTTGGTCGGAACCGCTGATGGCATATCCGCGCTCTATCAATAAACGGGCAATCGCCGATAAACCACTTCCACCAATTCCGATCAGATGAACGTGTGTCATTAGATAAATACCACCACAACGAACAGAAATGCCACTGCAACAGCAAAATAGATCCAAGGTGGAACTAAATAAACAGGCGGCATTTTTTCGAGCAAATTTAATGCTGCCTGACCCATGGCTGTATTTGCGTCTGGTGGGACAAAATATGGTTGAAATGGATATCCCGCATCAGCCATATAAAACCAAATTGAACCCACGATCAAATAACCATTAATTGCACCCAAAATCAGTCCTAGAAGAACATCTTGAACGCGGTCCCTGGCAAAGCGAGGTCCAGCTAATGCCCTCAGGCTTGGCGTCTGGTAACCAAAAAACACCAGTAATCCAATGATCCCGGCTTGAAACCAAAAGCGTGTCGATTGGCTGATGCTTGAATCGGGTGATAATAATGGCAGATAAGTCTCCATTAAAACTATAATAAAAATTGCTAATAACACACTGAAAGTGACCAACATCTCCTTAGCCCAGCCTCGCATCGCCCCAATGATGGCAAAGAGGACGACGAAGAGCCAGAAAAGTACAGTCAGGCTTACCATGGATTAAATCCTTCCCGGGCTAGGCATGGAGACCAACCCGTGTATAAGGTCCGCGATCGAATCGGCTGCTTGAGGAGTTGCCAGAGACAGCATTGATTGACCCATGCGATCTCGTCGGCTTTGATCGTTCATCAGGTCGCGAATTGTGGTCAACAGACGCAGTTTAAGGTCACCATCTTGTAGGACCACTGCCGCACCTCTTTTTTCGAGATAGCGAGCATTTACCTCTTGATAACGCCAGGCGTACGGGTATGGAATCAATATCGCCGGTAATCCAAACAACGGAAACTCACCTAGAACTGAAGCTCCAGATCTTGAAACGGCAAGGTCGGCAATACTGAGCGCTGCACCTATATCTTGGTATAGATATGGATAAACATGGTATCGGGATGCCAGATCGAGAGGCAAATTCTCTTTCGCAGCTTCAACTTCTTGCCAGTCTAGATGTCCACTGATATGGATCACCTGCATATCGATCAACAAGTCTGGCAATACCCTGATAAGTGCCCGATTGATCGAACGCGCCCCTCTGCTCCCACCGAAGACCAGTAAGGCGGGCAAATCCCGAGATAGGTTGAACTTCTGCCGCGCATCCATTCGGTTGGAAATTTGTAAATTCTGCCGCACCGGATAGCCGGTTACATGCAAATTGGATCGAAACTCAAAATAATTCATGGAGTCCTCAACAGTCAGAGCGATCTGGTCAGATAAACGAGCAAGCGTTCGCAATGCCAATCCTGGTTCAATATCTGGTACATACATTGAAATCCTTGGTCTACTTTGTCTCGGGAAAATCGTGCGACCAGCAAAGGCAACCGGTACTGCAAGATAACCACCAGTGAAAAACATCACCTTTGGGTGAAATTCCTTGATAATTCGCCTTGCTGCAATAAAACCTTTGAATATCTGCCATAAATTACCTGGTAATGCTCTCAGTCCAACACCGTGAACACCTGCCGCGGGTATGGTCGTGAAAGTTATCTTCTCCTTGCTCAATAAATCAACCTCGATTCCACCTTCTCCTCCAACCCAGAGCACTTCCAAATCGCCAGCAGCTGGCGAAGATGGCTGTTCCGTCTCTGTTGATTTCCACGTACTTTTCTCATCGTCCTGTAGCGCCTTTAGCACGGCGAGAGCTGGATACACCCCACCGCCTGTCCCGCCGGCGCAAATCAATAACCGCATTTAAGGACCTCTCTTCCTTTTCCTGGCTGCGGGATGAGACCCGGGAAATGTTTAATAGAATACCTATTGCTGCCAGAGAGACCAGTAAGTTGGAGCCGCCATAGCTGATAAATGGTAATGCGTTGCCAGCAAAAGGCACCAAACCAACAATCACTGCCATATTAATAAATGCCTCTAAAGCCAACCAGATACTGAGTCCGGCTGCCATCAGTCTACCCAAACCATCTGGAGCAAATTGTGCGATTTTCAGCCCGCGCCACAACAAGATTACATTGAGGATGACCACCATGGAAGCGCCAATTATACCGACCTCTTCTCCAATAACTGCAAAAATGCTGTCTGTCGGTGGCACAGGCAAACCGGTAAGTTTCGTATCGGCACGTCCAATCCCGACCCCAAACCAGCTGCCTTTAACTAATGCTTCTAACGAGCGTGAGAGATGCAACGGTGCCTGGGTTAGGTCTTTGATGCTGACCAAATACTCGGCTAAACGTTGGCTGCCTGTTGGGTGAAATCGGAAAACTAGCCAACCAACAATAATGCCAATCACTAAGAAGAAGACAATTTGGCGGATATCGCCTCCGGCCAGGAAGAACATGATCCCGCCAATAAAAAAGATTGTTGCCGTCGCGCTGAGGTCAGGTTGCAGTAAGATCAAACCCCCGAGCACACCGAGAATTATGCTCAATGGCAAGAGCCCAAAACTCACGCTGCTCAATTGCTCTCTCCGAGCATATAACCAGACCGCCAGGTATATTACCAATGCAAGCTTCGCTGCCTCAGAAGGTTGGCCCGAACCCTGAAAAATCGTGCGGGCAGCATTATTGATCACTTCGTTAACCACCAGCACACTTGCCAGTCCAATTACGGTCACGACGATGATTGGAATTGCCAGCTTCTTATAAACATGGTAATCAAGCCATGTTAATATGGCTGCTAAAACTACTCCACCGATGGCAAAAACCAGCTGCCGTCTGAACATATAGCTCGGAGCTTCTTCAAGCACAACCAATGAGTAATCAGTACTGGCAGAGTAAACCATGAGCAAGCCGAAAATTAATAAAGTAAATGCCGCAAGTATCAACCAAATATCTACTCCCAGACGTAAAGGTTTCCAGGCAGTCTGGCTATTTTTCCGGGAATTGGACATATCTTGGCTGATACTCATGGGAGCTCCATCACCCATTTCATAAATACCTCCCCACGATCTTCAAAATCGTTAAACTCGTCAAAACTTGTTCCTCCAGGGGATAGCAAGACAACATCCCCATCAGAAACCTTGTCCGCAGCGGCCATAACCGCCTCTTTCAAACCTAAACAATAGGTGACCGTAATCTCAGAATCTTTCTCATAACTGGTCAGGGCATCAGATATTATTCCAGCCGCCTCGCCAAATAAAATCAAGTGTTTGACCCGCTGGCATACCAGTGAAGCAAACCTATCCCATGGCAATTTTTTATCCTTGCCACCGGCGAGCAAAATCATCGGTTCGGAAAATGAATTAATTGCCGCAACAGCTCGTTCCGGTGCTGTGGCAATCGAATCGTTATACCAATCTCCGCCACCCCAAGAGCGAATAAACTCTAACCGGTGTGGGATACCAGTGAATGATTTCACACCAGAGGCCATCGCACCTACTGAAAGCCCAGCTGCCAAGGCAATCGCGCAGGCACCCAACACATTAAGCACGTTGTGCTCACCTCTCAGCGGGATATCATCACGTTGAATGACACAGATATCATCTCTATCTACTGCCGATGGGGTTTGGATCAGAATGGAATTAAGATCACGATCAAAATACACACTTTCATGCATCTCGGAAGATTTCTGAATTCCAAATGTTACCAGGCGTCCATGGACTTTCTCCTGCATGCTCCAGGTAGCTGGATCGTCCTGGTTGAGAATAGCAACATCATGAGACGTTTGGAAATCAAGAATCCTCGCTTTGGCATCAATGTAAGCCTGCATGGTCTCATGCCGGTCAAGATGATTTGGAGTGATATTGAGAATCGCCGCAATTTCGGGGGACCGCTGCATGACCTCCAATTGAAAGCTCGATAGTTCCATCACTGCCAGATCAGTTGGTTTCATTTCATCCACCATAGAAAGTAATGGTGACCCAATATTTCCACCTACCCATACCTTCGATCTCGAAAATAAGCCGCTTGTTCGATCTTGATCTTTAGCAGAGTTCACGTTTAGATCATTTGAGCTGACTTTTAACTCATCTATCGCAGCTTGGGCCATAAAACCAACCAGGGTTGTCGTAGTCGTTTTTCCTGCTGATCCGGTAATGCCAATGACCCGGCATGGACAAACTTCAAGGAAAATCTGTGAATCATTTGAAACAGTGATCCCACGACTCTGTGCCTCACGAACAATTGGCAAATCGAAGGGGACGCCACCAGAGATGCAGAGCAAATCAGCACCATCCAATAATGAGAGTGGGTGGCCACCACCGATCCATTCAATCGGTTCTCCAGCCAATGCCTCCTGGGCAGCTCCCAATTGATCGATTGGGAGACGATCGTTGATCACAACTTTCGCTTCACGAAGAATAAGGTAACGCGCTAATGCGATCCCTTGTCGAGCAGCGCCAATTACGACGACCCGTTTTCCGCTCCAGTCTTCATTCTGATTCATCGCTACGTTTTCTCTTATCGCAAACATCAATGATTCACATTGGTAAGAACTTAATTTTTTCGATATTTTATGTAATCGCTAATGCAATACCAATCATGGCAGATAACAAACCGATCAACCAAAACCGCTGGACAACTTGAGTTTCACTCCAACCACTTAATTCAAAATGGTGGTGTAGTGGAGTCATTTTAAATATCCGTCTTCCACCAGTTAATTTAAAATATGAGACCTGGAGAATTATGCTTAGCGTTTCACTGAATGGGATGATTGCGATCAAGGGAAGCAGAATCCAGTGACCAGTCATCATAGCAACCACTGCCAGCGTAGCTCCCAGGGGCAGTGAACCAGTATCACCCATGAATAGTTCTGCCGGATGAACGTTGAACCAAAGAAATCCAAAAGTCGCTCCAGCTAAGATAAAGCAAAATCTGGCCAGGAAAATCTGCCCCTGCAACAATGCAATGGCACCATAGGCAACGAATGCTGTCGCAGAGATTAAACCAGCCAAACCATCCAGTCCATCCGTGAAATTCATTGCGTTGGAAGTGCCAACAATCAAGAAGATTGCAATGGGTATGTACCAATATCCCAGATTTACGGCCTTTTTTGCACCCGGAATATAAAGCTGCGGTACATCGAGAAAATAAACGAGACCAATGGTAACAATCAAGGCCAACAATACTTGGAGGGGAAATTTAATTCGGGCGCGCATCCCTATCCCACGACGTGAACCACGGATCCCTTCCCAATCATCAATCATCCCGAGGACAGAGAATATCAACATTACACCCAAAGGAAGCAGAATTGAACGTCCGGTGACATTAAAGCCAATCAGGGAAGCAGCATTCATCAAAATCGTTACCAGTATGACCGGAACAACGATCATGATGCCTCCCATGGTTGGAGTGCCCAACTTGGAAAAATGCCGCTCTGGTCCTTCAACTCGGATTGTTTCTCCGATATTGAAATGTTTTAATACACGCAGCAAAGGTGGTCCCCAGATAACTGTAAACAAAAAACTCACGCCGGCAAGACCGATCGCCAGGGCTATCTGTGTCATCTACCTGCCTCCAATGCAGAGACAATTATTTCCATTTGCATACCTCGAGAGCCTTTGACGAGTACAACGTCTTTGGAGGTCAAGTGTTCTTTGAGAAAATCAATGGATTGCTGGGAACTATCAAATTCTCTAATCATATCCGGTGCTAAACCAGCGTTGGCTGCTGAAGAGGCAATCCACTTTGCTCGTTCACCGATAGTGACCAGTTCATTGGCAACTTCAGCCGCCCGAACACCAACCATAGTATGCCCTTGACGCTCGTATTGACCGAGCTCCAGCATATCTCCTAAGACAGCGATCTTGCGACCCTCCAAATCATCCAGTAAGTTCAGTGCAGCTAAGGTCGACGCCGGTGAGGCATTATAGGTATCATCCAGAATAATGGCACCACTCTTAGCACGGACAGCGACTAGACGTAATTGTGCCTTCCCCGACTGCAACCCATTTACGATTTCTTGCCACGATAAACCATCGGTTAACCCTACTGCGGCAGCACGTAATGCAGTATGAACCGAATGTCTACCTATCAACGGCACTCGTAAGTGAAGAACCTCATTCTGGTAGTGCAGCCTAAAACGAATTCCGTCGAGACCTAAGCCCTCCACCTGGTCCGCCCATAAGTGAGCATCTGGGCTCATACCATAATAGAAAATCCTTGCCTTGGATTGATCAGCCATTTCCCTAACTTTGGGATCGTCAAAATTAAGAATTACCAATCCGTCTGGTTCTGGCGGTAATGCCTGCACAAGTTCCGCTTTTCCCATGGCGATATCCTCAATCGTTCCTGCTCTCTCCGCATGCACTGTATCGATATTAGTGACGACACCCACTTGAGGCAAAGCCAAATCACAAAGAAACTTAATCTCTCCCGGTACGTAAAATCCCATCTCTAATATCGCACGTTCATGTTGTTCTGATAACTGCAGCAAGGTGAGTGGTAAACCGATCTCATTGTTCAAATTTCCTGGACTCTTCAACGTCTTATAACGTTGATTGAGAACCTCTGCCACCAGTTCCTTGGTGGTCGATTTACCAACACTTCCCGTAATTCCAATCACTACTAAATCAAGGCGTCTGCGCCAAAATCGGGCGATCTGTTGCATTGCATTCAGACTATCATCCACAATCAAACAGACCGGTGCATCTCCAACCGCTAACTGCTGATCAACCTTCCAGCCCTGGCGAAGATCGAGCTGGTTATATTCCCTCGAGACCTCCCGGGCGATTATTGCAACTGACGCTCCCTGATTGAAGGCTTCTTGAACAAAATCGTGTCCGTCGACTCGGTCACCGGGGAGCGCAATGAATAAAGAGTCTGGTGTCACCCGACGTGAATCAATCGCTGCATCTCGAATTTCTCGATCATCTCCCTGCGGCGATACTCCGGTTAGGGCTTCAATTACAAGACTTAATGTCAACATTTAAAACCTGTCATCTAATAAAAAACGAACATTTACTAAAGAAGAGATTATTGACCCGTCAACAATTGTTCCTTCATTTGATCAGTAGGAATATTCATTAATACAACCAATCTTTCAACAACCTGACGAAACACAGGTGCTGCAACCACCGAACCCCAAGGAGATGTTGTGGGTTTTTCCAACCACACATAAACCAAGAATCTTGGATCATCTAGTGGACCCCAGCCAACGAATGATGCATTGGTTTGATTGCTGGTGTATCCAAAAGGAGTTGGAATTTCCGCTGTACCAGTCTTGCCCGCCACCCGGTAGCCTTCTACAAGAGCCACAGAGGATTCAACTTCCAGCGAGGTGGCTAACATATCGGTTAGTCGCTGCGCTGTCTTGGGAGAAATCGGTGTCCCAGAAATCCTGGGTGAAGTGTTATATTGCCGTCCACCGTTGATCATTGATAACACGATGCGTGGGAAAACCATCTGTCCTTCGTTCGCCAATGCAGAAACTGCCATCACCATCTGGATTGGGGTCACCGCAACACCTTGACCAAAGGCGTTCGTTCCCAAATCTGCCTCATACCAATCTTCATCTCCAGGCAGCTTTAAGCGCCCTGAGCTCTCCCCAGCCATGTCAACTCCAGTGAGGTGCCCGACACCAAAATCTTGCATATATTGGTAAAATTTGTTGGCACCTAACTCTGTCGCAACCCAGGCCAGACAAACATTTAAGGAATGCTGCATGCATCCCAGCATATCTTGAGGACCCCAGGCACCGCCATTCCAGTTGCGAATAATTGTTCCACCCACCTCGATCGATCCAGTATCCAAGAAGGATGTCTTCGGTTTTACGGCACCACCATCGATAGCAGCTGCCATCGTCAAGACCTTATAAACGGATCCGGGTTCATAGGTCTCACTGACCACACGATTGAAGGGTGTTGAATCCTCAAAAATCTCCCCATACCGCCAGAACTCATTAAGGTCTAAGCGTGGAGATGTCGCCGCAGCCAGAATATCCCCTGTCTTTGGGTCCATTACCACGATGGTCGCAGATTCAGATCCACTTTCTTTGATCGCATTCTCTACGATCTGTTCAACCTCTGCCTGGATCACTCGATCGATCGTCAGGATTAAACTCGTTCCCTCAGGGACCTGCGGAAATTCCTCGACCCGATTAGGATCGAATGGAACCCATACCCTCTTGGGGGATCCAGCCAATTCATCATTAAACTTTTCTTCAACGCCGAAAAAGCCCTGTCCTTCCCAGTTAACAAAGCCGAGAATATTGGAGGCCAGATCTTTCTCCGGATAACTTCGCTGAAGACGAGGATCGAACGTGATTCCAGCCAGGCTAGGGCGGCTTGGGTCTCTGCGGTCTCCATAAGCGGTCTTCATCTCTACAGAAAGTTGCTCTAAGCGCTGTTTTTGCTCCTCGGTGACAAATCTGGCGAGCGTGGCATAGATCGCCTCCGCGGAAGGCTCTGTACTGGCGGCAGCAAATACAGCATCATAATCTGCATCAACCACCGCATTCATTGCTAAAGCAATCGTCGACGGATTTTCAACCTCCCCCAGAATCACCCCAACCTCGTAAACGGTTCTGCTCCCGGCTAATAAATTCCCCCAGCGATCATATATTTGACCCCTTGCTGGGGTCAGGGTTCGCCAGGCACCTGAATACAGCTCTCCTTTATCTCGTAAGGCACCGGCCTGTGGGCTTAGTTGAATCCGCAACATTTGTACAACGATAAACACCGCGAGAGCTGTGAGCAGAATGCCTAGTGTTGTGTATCGCCATGAACTCTGGTTGTTCATGGTTCCACCTCCTGGACAAGAGGTGAAGCGGGATCGAATACCCTCTCACTCAACCAATCCATAAGAGATTGTGTGTATTCGGGAGAAATTGTCGGGATAACTGGGAGAGTCGAACCGGGAGGTTCAGCCAGATTCGCTTGCCCGGATTTGATATATCCTGGGACAAGAATATAAAAAATCTCGTCTGATTCTACAGGAAGAAATCCCAATTCCTCTGCTCGTTTCTCCATTTCAGAGTTTGAGACCAAATATGCGATTTGAGACTCCATATCTTCGATATTCCGGCGGATTTCCTCCATCTCAGCATACATGATCTGGATCTCACGACCAGCAGTTGAGGCTTGAGCACTGACGCTCAAATAAATCCCAGCTACCATGGCAACAATAATTAATGCCAGCATGAACAAACCGATCCACTGTAATTGTTTTCTCCAGGGAGCTTGTGAATAAGCTTGAGTTATATTCTGAACTCGATACATAATTTACTCTTGTGTATAAAATTTTTAAGGGCGAAATTACTCGCCATCTTTTCTCGCTACCAGTAAGAAATATCTTGCAAGAGTAATGCCAAAATTATTCAGTTGAAAGCTTTTCAACCACTCTTAGCCGGGCGCTGCGGGCTCGAGGATTTCGTTCAATTTCGCCTTCTTGCGGGCGAATGGGACGCTTGGTGATGATTCTTATACTAGCCGTATGACCACAATCACATATCGGTTGTTTTGGAGGGCAAATGCAATCTTTGCCCTCATTGCGAAAGTAATGCTTGACAATCCGATCTTCCAGGGAGTGATATGAGATAACTGCCAATCTTCCCTTTGGGGTTAATGAGCTTATTGCCTGGGGTAGTACCTCCCGTAAAGCGTCCAGCTCTTGATTCACAGCAATTCTCAGCGCCTGGAAAGTCCTAGTTGCAGGATGCATTCTTGTCCTACCACTGCTGGTAGTTTTAGCAACTACACTCGCCAGCTGGTGGGTCGTTTCCATGGGTCGGGCTCGAACGATAGCCCTGGCCACTTGACGTGAGCGCCGTTCCTCGCCATAGGTGTATAACAAATCTGCAAGTTCTTGTTCCGGCAAATTATTCACCAGGTCGATGGCACGTACAGGATTCCGCAAGTCGAAGCGCATATCAAGCAAAGCATCTTTCCTGAAGGAAAAGCCACGCTCTGGAATATCCAACTGCATCGAAGATATCCCCAGATCTAGCAAGATACCGTCTACCATTTGCCACCCCACTGCATTGAGCTGTTTGCTCAGGTTTGTGAATGATGAATGGACCAGAGTAGCCCGATTGCTAAAAGATTCCAGACGTTTACGAGCTAGCTGCAATGCATAGGTGTCAACGTCAAAACCCAAGAGAAGACCATCCGGTTCACAAGCCTGAAGTATTCCCCAAGCATGGCCTCCCGCACCCACCGTACAATCAACATAGTGTCCTGTCCGATGTGGCTGCAATAGGTGTATAATTTCATTGTAAAGAACAGGTTGGTGAGGTGTAGGCTCTTCCATGGGCAGGGGCTTTTCTTGGATAGTGTGTATCCAATCCCATCATCACTCACCGGTTGAGAGATCTAAGTCCATAAATCGCATTGCGATGGGCTCACTCTCCTCCATCATAGTGGTCTGCCCAGCCCACTGGACAGGAGACCAGATCTCAAAGTAATCGCCCATTCCGACAATTACTGCCTCACTATCCAGATTTAATTCTTGACGTAAGAACTGCGGAATAAGTATTCGTCCAGTTTTATCTAAGACAACAAGTTCTGCATTGGAGAACATCAAGCGTCTGAGTAAACGGGCGCTCGGATCGGTCATGCTGAGCCGGTTTACTCGGAGAGAAATACGCTCAAAAATTTGTGGTGGATAGACGTTGATATTTTGATCAAATCCCTGAGTCAGATAGGCACCCTCTGCGGTAAGCAAATCCCGGTAACGAGCCGGGACTGTCAGGCGACCTTTTCCATCTATCGTGTGATGATACCGACCCAGAAACATTTGTTCTAATATGCCTTTAATGTCTGAACGCCGGGTAATCCGGCGTTCCACTTTGATCCACTTTCTCCCACAATTAGACACAGTATATACCAAATTAAGTTTTAATGCAAGTTTTTTCTCCGATTTCCCCACCTTCTCAACCCTAACAATTATGTAAGTTATCAAAACATCAATTTAAGAACGACTTATACACATACACATTACCATCTCATGGAGGATATTTAGTGCGCCACGAATCACGACAAGACGGATACGCCTCATTGTTTACCGGTATTGACGCCGAAGTTCCTACCCTAAACGGTGGTCATCGAAAGTATATAAACTTCGATAATGCAGCCTCAACCCCTCCCCTTAAGGCTGTTCAGAACGCTGTCAATGAATTTATGGTCTATTACAGCAGTGTTCATCGCGGAACTGGCTATAAAAGTCAGCTTTCCACCCATGCATACGAAGTCGCGCGTCAAGCCGTCTTGCAGTTTGTTGGTGCTGATCCAAATTATCACACCTGCATTTTCGGAAAAAATGCGACCGAGGCGATCAACAAGCTGGCCAAAAGATATCCCTTTATGCCCCAACGAAATATCGTTATCACCAGCGGTATGGAACACCACTCCAATGATCTACCCTGGCGAGCCGCTGCTAATGTTGTCCATGTCCGTTTGACCGCTGACGGGCAGCTTGATGAAGCGGATTTTGACCATGTGTTGCAGCGATATTCAGATCAGATCGCTCTCGTGGCGATCAGCGGTGCCTCAAACGTAACTGGCTTCATCAATCCAATTTATCGCTTGGCGGAGAAAACCCACCGCGTTGGGGCAAAAATTGCGGTAGATTGTGCTCAGCTGGCACCGCACCGCAAAGTGGACATGCTCGATATCGATAACCCGGCTCATCTCGATTACGTTACAATCTCCGCCCACAAACTCTACGCCCCGTTTGGAATCGGCGCATTGGTCGGATTACAAGAAACATTTGCAAGTGGAGAGCCAGATTTTACTGGTGGTGGCACCGTTGACATAGTTACTCTTGAAGATGTTGTCTGGGCTGCCCCACCTGATCGAGACGAAGCCGGAAGCCCAAACACGATTGGCGCAATCGCCTTGGCGGC
>DAOVCZ010000209.1 GCA_030669775.1 Chloroflexota bacterium
GGTCATATGACCACCACAGCAGTGTGCTTTCATTGGAAAATCAACCACCTCCGCTCCTAACGTGCTCATGAGTTCATCCAGGCTGGTTGGGTATTCTTGATCATCAAAAGACTTCATGTTTCCAGGTCGGACAATCATGCAGCCATAATATGGAGCGATACGAAGATTGTAAAGTGGATTAGTAACTTTCTCGGCAATCGCATTAAAACCTACATCGTTGACAACAATATCCAAGAGATGGCGAACCGATACACTGCCAGGTTCATATTGCAAATCACCTGCAGCTAAAGCAGTGTTAACTTTCTCTGATAGCTCAGGAGATTCGGCCATGTAGTGATCGGCTTTTTTTAAGTTCAGGAAACAAGCGCTGCAAGGGGCAACCAGTTGATTGCCATTACCTTCGAGCTCCTGCTGCGCTGCAATCGCCAGGTTCCTGCTGACCAATGCATAAGCGGGTAAAAGATCAATGCTGATGTATTCGGTTGCTCCGCAACAATTCCAATCCTCCAATTCATTAAATTCAATTCCCATAGGTCCAGCAACTGCCATGGCGGATTGGTGATATGCAATCGCGTTGCGCTCCAGGGAGCAACCTGGATAATATCCGTATTTCATGCAGCACCTCCGAGCTCTTTCGCCTTCCCTAAAATGGCTTTCAATTGATTGAGATTCTTGATACGTGTTGGTGTAAGGTCCATCCTGCCTTTAATAAACATACTAAATCCCATACCGGTAGCCATTTTAACGGCATTGAGAGGATGATGACGCAGGTGATATCGTGTAGCAACACCTAGCTCAAAACTACGACCGTAATTTTCCACATAATCAATGAAAGTTTCAGAAAATCCATATGCATCGGATGCGCTTGATTCACGGTACAAGCCTTCCCTGATTGCCATCCTCTTTAAAGTGTACATGATGTCAGTAATGTGGATCTCCTGAGGACATCGCACCATGCAGTAATAGCAAGCCACACAATACCAGGGAGTGTTGCTGCGCAAGACTTGATCCTTCATCCCGGCGTCTATCATAGCAAAAAGTGCCCGGGGTGTGTGGTCCATGTCCGGACCAGAGGGACAAGATCCTCCGCAAGTTCCACATTGAAGGCAAAGCTCGAGATGTGGATCGGCTCCTGGAGTCCCAGCAACTACTTCTTCAAAAAATGTTGGTGCTCTTGCCGACGCTATCGTTGTAGCCATATAAACCTCCTTTACTCGAATATTATGTTTTAAACATAATACAGATCTCAGAATTTCCCCAAGTATCCTCCCGGTTCACGGGTCTGGCAGTGTATCATGTATGTTCAGAAAAACGGAATTTGCACGCCATGCTAAATTAGTATGTGATAATCTGCACAAATGGGCTAGTGGCAAAAAGCATAACAAATATTTGACATTTGTCACTAGCTTAAATCGTAAGATTATTTGGAATTCCCTCGTCAAATATGGGAGTGCAATGAAGTATTTAAAAAATAGATAATCAAAACTCGCGGTACAATACCCAGTATTCCTTCCTAGGAGATTAATTTATGCCAAATTCTAAAAATTTACAGGAACGCGCTATCAATACGCTCAGATTCCTTTCCGTCGATGCGGTTCAGAAAGCCAATTCAGGACATCCTGGTTTGCCAATGGGGACGGCTGCAATGGCTTATACGCTATGGACCCGTCATTTACGTTTTAACCCTCGCGATCCGGATTGGCCCGAAAGAGATAGGTTTATTTTATCTGGCGGTCACGGTTCGATGTTGCTATATAGTTTGCTGTACCTTACCGGGTATGACGTTTCACTTGAAGAGATTAAAAACTTCCGGCAGTGGGGGAGCATAACGCCTGGGCACCCCGAGTACGGTTTAACACCAGGAGTGGAAGTAACAACGGGTCCTTTAGGACAGGGATTTGGGAATGGTGTTGGAATGGCAATCACCACAGAGCATTTGGCGGCGGAATTCAACCGTCCGGGATATGAAGTGATTAATCACTATATTTATGCAATTGTTACAGACGGCGACTTAATGGAAGGTGTGGCTTCAGAAGCAGCATCCATTGCCGGACATCTCCAGTTAGGACGCCTAATTTATTTATATGATGACAACCATATTTCTATCGATGGCAGTACTAATATTGCATTCACAGAAGATCGAATGGCTCGTTTTAAAGCTTATGGTTGGCACGTTCAAACTGTACTTGATGGGAATGATGTCGATGCAATTGATCGCGCAATTCAGGCGGCAAAGGTTGATTCACGTCCGTCGATAATTGCCGCTCGTACTCATATCGGCTATGGGTTGCCAACCCGTCAGGATACACCCAAAGCACATGGTGACCCCCCCGGAGTTGAGGAGCTTGACGGTGCCAAACGAAATTTGGGATGGCCGCTATCTCCTCGTTTCTATGTTCCGGAGGATGTGCTGGAGTTTTACCGGCAAGTTGGAGTACGGGGTGAATTGGCTGAAAAGGATTGGCGGATTCGGTTGGATACCTACAGAGAAGCATATCCAGATCTGGGAGTTGAATTAGTCCGCCGCTACTCACGCAAATTGCCTGATAATTGGGAATCTGGTTTGCCCGTATTTACCAGTGATGAAAAAGGATTGGCTACTCGGGCTGCGTCAGGCAAGGTTTTAAATGCTCTCGCTGAAAGCATACCCGAATTAATCGGGGGTTCTGCTGATCTAGCACCCTCAAATAAGACTTGGATAGATGGAAGCCCAAGTTTTCAACCGGATTCATATCAAGGACGGAACTTCAACTTCGGAGTTCGTGAACATGCTATGGGAGCAGTTGTCAATGGAATGGCTGTGCATGGAGGCGTGATCCCTTATGGGGGAACATTCTTGGTTTTCTCAGACTACATGCGACCAGCAATCCGATTATCTGCTCTATCTGGATATCCCAGCATTTGGGTCTTCACTCACGATAGCATTGGGCTTGGTGAAGATGGACCAACCCATCAGCCTATAGAGCAATTAACTGCACTCCGTACTATTCCAAAACTGGTTGTAATTCGCCCTGCGGATGCGAATGAAGTTAGCGAGGCCTGGCGATTAGCAATCTCTCGGAGAGATGGTCCAACAGCGCTGGCTTTGACGAGACAGAATCTCCCAACATTGGATAGGGAGGTATTCTCTTCTGCATCAGGGCTGCAGCGTGGAGCTTATGTACTGGCTGATCTCGGTGATGGTCGACCTGAAATAATCTTGATGGCTAGCGGATCGGAAGTTAGCTTGATTATTGAAGCCGGTAAGAGAATGGCTGCGGAGGGAATGAATGTAAGATTGATTTCATTCCCGAGTTGGGAGTTGTTTGCTTCCCAGGACCAAGAATATAAAGATTCGGTATTATTGCCCAATATACAGGCGCGATTATCAATTGAAGCAGGTATATCCCAAGGTTGGGATCGTTGGGTGGGTGATCGCGGTACGATTATTTCTATCGAGAGGTATGGCGCTTCTGCTCCTTATGAAATTGTATACGAGAAATTCGGTTTATCAGTAGAAAATGTGATTGACAATGCTAAAGGGATATTATAACTCGCTGCTATTTGGGGTAAGAATTGAAAAATATTAACGAATTCTCTCAGGATCAGATTTATCAGCTTTGGGAATCAGCCGAAGCAATTTCTTCTCCTGAGTTAAGCGAACGAAAGAGAGGATTCGAACGTTTAATCGAATTTGATGTAGTACGCAGATCGCCGTTAATCGCATATCTATTGGCTACAAGGATTATCGAACCAGATTTAACACTGCGTGCATACATCGTAAGAGTACTAACTGGTATTATCAATACAGATTCACCCGATAACCTCTCACCAGAAGATGTGCGGTTAACTTTGGTAAATTACTTATCTCAGATCGATCTACGTGAAATTTTAGCTCTGTTACAACTAGC
>DAOVCZ010000219.1 GCA_030669775.1 Chloroflexota bacterium
AAACAAATGAAGATCGCCGCCAAAGATATGGAATTTGAGAAAGCGGCCGTTCTGCGAGATCAGATATTCGAGCTGCGCGCTGTACTAGCGGAGGAATCCAATCTAGCCCCATGGGAAAAAGTTCGCCTGTTGGCAGGCGAAGAGTGAGGATGATAAACAATCCTTACCCTTCAGATTCCAAGAAATTCGAAACAAAGTTTGGAGCTACACCTAATGGACTATCACAGGTCGAGCTTCTGGGTTCACAAACGCATATTCGCACTGCTCGACAGTGAGTTTTTCAGCAGAGTTCATTAGGACATATTCATTTCTTTCTTGCAAAATCTGCAGCATAGATTCAATGATCATCGGATCAAACTGAGAGCCCGAATTTCGTTTGAGTTCTCCCTCAATTTTTTCAAAGCTTAAGGCATGCCGGTAAGGACGGTCGGATGCCATCGCTTCGACCGCATTTGCTATGGCGATAATGCGAGCTTCGATGGGTATATCCTGCCCTTTCAGGCGATCTGGATATCCATTGCCATCGTAACGCTCGTGATGATGGCGGACAATAGGAGACAGGTGTTTCAGAGAATGAGCCTTCTCAAGGATATCTGCGCCCAGTGTGGTGTGCTTCTGGATGATCTGATACTCATCCGGTGTCAGAGGGAAGGGTTTCAATAAGATCGCATCTGGAATCCCGATCTTCCCGATATCGTGCAGCAAACCCGCATTGCGGATCAAATCAATGCTTTTTTGAGGCAGACCAAGTTTTTTGGCGAGCAACACTGAGTAGCGAGTGACATATTGTGAGTGCCCCAAAGTGAACGGATCGCGCAAATCGATCACTTCGGAAAGAGCGATCAATAGATCTTCATTAAGTTTATGGATCTCCTGGGAATTGTTCTCCAAGAGGGCGTTCTTACCGTGCAGCTCATTGACCATGGAGATGGTGCGATTGATGTATTGTTTTACACTCAGACGAAGCATCAGCAACGGAATCAAAATCACAGCTAGCCCAATGAAGCCGGTAGTTTGATAGCCAAGGATCAGAGCATAGGCGATCAAACCCATGGCGATGTAATAGGGTGTCAGCCAGCTAAATTTCTCTTTCCAAACCTGCCTGAAGGGCATACCGGCGTCGATTTTAATGGCGAGGGAAATTAATATCGTAGTGCTTAGAAATAGGATCAGTGCTGAAACCACGCATATTATGAGTTGAACGATCAGGGAATAATCGGTAAATGTTTTTCCCGCCAGCATGATTAAACTGGATAACATCAAACCGGCGATCATTTGATTGATGCTGTTGAACACAAAACGATTAAGAGGGCTGTTATGTTTTACCTTGGCAACCACGGCGAAAGTCAAGCCCAACACAATGGCACCAATGGGTCCATAAAGCAATGTTCCAGCCAGAATTGGCGCTGCAGATGTCGAAACTGAAGTGTTCTTCACATAGATATCGATCGATAATCCTTCCGTAACCACCACCATCAGAGCAAACAATATCAGACCAAACCAGTCGATCCCAACGGAGGAGCTGTTGAAGAGTAACGATAAGGGAAAGGCGATCAGAATCAGGATGCCGATAAAGAGATTGATGAGCCAACTGGGTCGAGGTTTCGCGGTTGGTTGGGGAGGAGGATCAGCCTTTCCAGATGATTGATCATCTTGAGGTGGGTTCTCTGCAGGGGGATCCAGTGATTTTCCGTAATGATTGTTTTGTCCAGGTTCACTAAATGGGATTCCATTTTGATCCACCACTATCTCGTTGCCAGGGTCATAAAGGACTTCAAAACCCTGATCGGTGTAGACACAGGTGCGATTGCGACCATTCAGTTTGGAATGATACAGCGCTGAATCTGCATTATGGATGATCTCATTGGGCGTTTCTGAAAACCCCATCCGGCCTGCAACACCGAAACTCACAGTGACTTTGATCGGTGTGATTCTGGTCTGAATCGAGAAATTCGTTGCGTCTATGGAAGCTCGAATTTCCTCAATATGCTGGAAGGCTTCCTGAGGTGTGGTCTCTGGCATCAGAACGATGAATTCTTCGCCTCCAAAACGGGCAACGGTATCAAATTCTCGCAGAGAGTTTTTCAAGGTGTTGGCAACTCCGATTAATACTTCATCACCTGCTAAATGACCGTAAGTGTTGTTTATGTTGCGCAGCAAGTCTAAATCTGCGAGAACAACGGTGAGAGGTCGATTGAAATTATGGGCGCGCTCGAGCTCATTTTGCAACACTTTCGAGAAATATTTTGCGTTATAAAGACCAGTCTTTGAATCGATCTCAGTTTTCCGCTCTAATGCCGGTACCTTGAGCGTGGTAAAGATCAGGTAAAGCGGTAAGATGGCTAAGGGAATAGCAAATGGGTTCAGAATCCAGATCAAAGCGGTGGCAGCACCCATGCATAACAGGGTGTAGTCGATCATCAAAGGGAGGATATCAAAGATACCGGATTTAGAAAAATTCTCCCCGCGGGCAAACCATACTACCAAACCGATCAAAAGATGGTTGAACAAGGTGAAAAAAGCCAGGCTGACCATGATGGCCAGGATGCCCTCGAAGGAGAGCAGAGACATCCCGGGATTGATAAACTTATAAAGGAGTCCTGATAGATAGGCGACAATTATGAAGGAGGCGATATTGAAGCCTTGAATATACCAAGCATACTTGTTCCAAGCCCAATCAACCAAGTTGGAAAAAACTATTACTACGATGCATGCTTCAGGTCCCAGGAGGGCAAATGAAAACCCGTAAACCAAAAAACTGATGTTGTAGTGCGACCTATTCGTAGCGCCCTCAACTTTAAAGAACAAAGTCACGGAGGCAAAGGCGCTTAATGCAAGGATAACCCAATGATTTTGCCAATCGTGGTTTAGCACCAGCCAGGCTAGAATTGCGCATCCAGTGACGATGGTGAGGATAATATAGGTTTTGGTTTGCCAGGTTAAATCTTTCATCCCAACTTCCTTCTTCCAAGGAGTGTGGTGAAGTGATTATTTAGGTTTGGTGTGGTTGATAATCTCATTTCCACCTGTAAACACAATCAAGTCGTGTACGAAGCTTCTTAATCGCCCCAGAATACGCTGTTCCAAGCCACTGAATTCCAGGCCACTGAATTCCAGGCTACGGAGTTCCAGGCAACGGAATTCCACGCCACGCTGTTCCAGGCAACTGAGTTCCAGGCAACGCTTTCCCATGTTACTGGATTTTCACCCGACCATAACAGGTGGCTGGCTGTCTGACCAGTGTTGGCTGATTCGGTGGAGTTACCTGTAACAGCCGCATAAATATACAGGTAAGCGTTACCACCACTGATAATTCTGGCTGAATCAATCAGTCGGTACTTCACCTGATCTGGGGTTAACTCGGGTTCATCTTGCAGCAACAAGGCTGCTGCGCCGGTCACCATTGGCGCCGACATCGAAGTGCCACTCAGGCGGAAATATTCGCCATTCAACACCACACTGTCCGGGTGTTCGGGAATCCAATTGCCAGGCCCCAAGATGCTGATGATATCTGTCCCGGGTGCGATGATCTCCGGTTTATTGAAACCATCCAGTGTGGTGCCATGAGCTGAGAAGGATGAGACTGTGTCATCTGAAAAGTCAGAGGAACCGTGTTCGTCGCTGGCACCAACAGTTATGATGAATGGATCGTTGGCTGGGGCAGCATTGGCTGTGTTGTAGCCACCACCAGGTCCCTTGTTGCCAACTGATGTGACCACCACAATGCCGTTGAACCACAAGATCTCAGCCGCAGCAT
>DAOVCZ010000106.1 GCA_030669775.1 Chloroflexota bacterium
TCTTTGCTTCTCCCCAAGACACCATTACCAGACGCTCCCGATCTTTAATTCGCATGATATTTGGGCAATCCTGACGGTGTATGGTAGCACCCCTTCCTCGAGTGATATAACCAACAATATCGTCACCTGGCGCCGGGTTGCAGCATCTGGCAAAATTGGTTAATAATCCTCGAAGTCCTAAAATTACTACAGAGTCAGTTGATGTAGTTGCTACATCCGCTGAAGGGCGGGCGATAAGTTCAAATTCATCAGACTCTACCTCTGGAACTGTCAGATGATTGACGATACGACCGATGGAAATATCTCCATTGCCGATCGCTTCATATAAATCTTCAACAGACCGGGAATTGAACTCTTTCGCCAATTTCTCAATATTCAATTGAGTCAATCCCAATCGTCTCAATTCTTTCTCAAGCAGGGTCTTTCCTTGGTTAATATTTTTTTCTCGAGCCTGAACCTTGAACCAGCGACGGATTTTTGATCTTGCACGTTGGGTTTTCACAAGCCCCAAATTCGGATTGAGCCAATCTAGGCTTGGTCCTCCTCTTTTTGCGGTCAGTATTTCTATTTTTTCCCCCGTTTTCAGCTGATAATCTAACGATACCAACTTTCCGTTGACTTTTGCACCTCTACAGCGGTGCCCCACATCAGTATGAACGTGATAAGCGAAATCGATGGGAGTCGATCCAGCTGGTAAATCGATGATATCTCCTCGGGGGGTAAACAGGTAAACTCGATCCTCAAATACATCTGACTTCAATCCATCAACAAATTCCCCAGCATCAATCACATCCTGCCGCCATTCCATTAAAGAACGAAGCCAAACGATCCGTCGCTCGTAATCCTCGTCTCGTTCTACTCCTTCTTTATATCTCCAATGAGAAGCAATTCCATATTCAGCTCCCTGGTCCATTTCTGATGTTCTAATTTGAATCTCGAGTGTGTTTCCATCATCGAAGACAACCGCGGTATGTAAAGATTGGTAGAAGTTGTCCTTAGGAGCTGCAATGTAATCATCGAACTCATCTGGGATTGGGCGCCAATGGGTATGTATCACTCCCAGTGTGGAATAGCAAGTAGGAATATTGGATACGATGACGCGAACCCCCCTGACATCGAATACCATCTCGAAAGGTACCCCCTTGCGATGCATCTTCTTGTAAATCGAATAGATGTGTTTTGGGCGTCCATTGATATTAGCTTTGATCTCTTCCTTCGACAGAACTGTCTGCAAGCTGCTGATCACATAATTCATTTCCTTCTCTCTATCCGCTCTTCTTGCCGCCAAGTTCTCAGCTATCTCTTTGTAGATCTCCGGTTCTAAATAACGAAAGGCTAAATCCTCCAGCTCCCATTTAATTTGCCAAATACCCAAACGGTTAGCTAATGGTGCGAATATATCCATCGTTTGCTGGGAAATACGTTTGCGTTTATTTTCCGGTAGATGTCCGAGAGTGCGCATATTGTGCAATCTATCGGCAAGTTTGATGAGCACCACGCGAATATCTTCCCCCATAGCCAGAAAAGTTTTACGTAATGTCTCCGATACGGCATCATAACGTCGGCTGCGAGTTAACTGGTCGACTTCGGAATCCGGATCTGGCAGGCCTCTTCTTTCGGCAATTTCACGGAATTTTTCTTCTTCTTCCTGTTCATTCGAATGCTGGTCACCCCGCGAGACTCTTGGCAGCTGAGTAAGCTTGGTTACACCATCAACTAGGAGCGCTATTTCATCGCCGAAATCACGTTTGATCTCTTTGAGAGTGACATCAGTATCTTCAACGGTATCGTGTAGCAAACCAGCAGATATTACAGCCGGGGGTACACATAATTCGGCCAGGATCGAAGCAACCGCGAGGCAGTGGCTGATATAAGGTTCACCAGAGGCGCGCGTCTGCCCCTGGTGAGCTTGCTCAGCAACTCTGTATGCTCTCTGTACCAATTCGCGATCGGCGGATGAATAAGTCTCAGGCAGAGACTCTAACAACGTTTCAATTCGCATCCCATGCACCTGACGCCGAAAGTATACCAGTCAAATTTCATCAATCATTTCCTTAATATTTTCACCGATTCTCAGTTTATAATCCATTTATTCGAAATTCATTAAATCGCAAATTCTATGAACACAAATGCTAATACTTCATTAACAGAAAAGTATAACCGACTCTCCGAATTTGCCAAGATGTTTTGGCCAGGCATAGATTCATTAAGCGATCAACGCCGCTTGGTTGGGACAGGAGATGTGCTAAGTTTTCTTTACACCCTACCCCTTGCAATCATTGGTATTCTCTGGCTGATCCGCTCTACGGACCTGGAACTAATTCAACAAGAATTTCTGTTCCTTTTATTCAATTTCGGTTTGTTATTGCTGTTCAGTCGCTTGAGTTTTTTCACTATCATTGAAATCCGCTCAGATCGGTATGGCACTTCAGAAGACTCCTTGGCCTCAATGATTCAATGGTCAGTTATTTTTATATTTGGTCCAACTGCGTTGTGGTTGAGTGTTATATACGATTTTATTGATTTTGCACTGAGGTGGCGAGTCTCCTCCACTCCGGGACAGCGATGGTCTCTTCTCCGTACTCTTTCTACCACTTTTTCTGTTAATACCTTTGCTATATTGGTTTCCTTGACAATTTATAGGAACATTGGGGGTGAATTCCCTATTCCAGGACTAAATATTATCTCAGTAACTCAGGCATTCATTGCCTTGATCAGCCAATTCTTTCTCGTGTTGTTGATTTTGTCAGGCTATTTGATTTATCATATCGGTGTTCAAAGAATCCTGGCTCAATCCCAAACTATCCAACCCATGGTCAGGTTTTTCCTGATCAGCGTTGGATTACCTTATCTTGCATACCCATTTTCAATTCTCCTCGCGGGTCTACTCATCGAAGATGGCATTGTTATTTATGCATTTCTTTTAGCGGGGTTAGTAATAGTGGCTTATCTCGCCCGACAATTAAGTATGGCTGCAGAATATAACCGGCAGCATTCAAAACAGCTTGAGAAGTTAGAAAAACTCAGCCGAAAGTTATTAGAAGTAATTCCGGATTCATCTTCCTTACCCGCAATACTCGAGGAACATGTCCCAGGTATGTTCCCCTCCGGAAGAATATCGATTTGGATATCACCAGATACAAATTTGTTAAATTTTCCAGCTGATTGGAGCGGTGTCCATGATGATGCTTGGCAATGGATAATTAATCAAGCTGAACCCACATCATTTCTTGTTAAAGATGAATTACCATGGCAACCTGAGAAAAATGACCATCTCGCGATGGTGACCACCCCAATATTTAGGCACGATAGCGGTCGGGCAATCGGAGGGATTGTCCTTGAATTATGGATCTTGGCACAACCATGGGATAAAAAATCATTGAGGAATTTATTTCCAGCGACTCAAGCCCTCGCCGACCAAATATCTTCGACCCTTCAGCAAACTGAAGTTTATGAAAACTCATTGGATTTCCAGCAGATCACCCAAGAACTAAGATTGGCAGGACAAATCCAAGCGAGCTTTTTACCGAATAAGTTTCCCCCTCTCCCAGGTTGGCAGCTGGCAGTTACATTGCTTCCAGCCAGGGAAACTTCGGGTGATTTTTTTGATGTTATTGATTTGAGCGACGATCGGTTAGGTATATTGATTGCTGATGTTGCGGACAAGGGTGTTGGTTCTGCGCTGTATATGGCTCTCAGCCGGACCTTAATCCGTACATATGCCGAAGAATATGATGCCGAGCCAGAAGTGGTATCTTTCGCTGCCAACAACCGCTTGCTCAAAGACGCCCGCGCGAACTTGTTCATCACTCTTTTCTATGGCATTCTCGATCCAAACGAAGGAACATTGACCTATTGTAATGCTGGTCATAATCCCCCTTACTTGATTCGTAATTCAGATCAGGATTCGGTTGAATCATTAACCCGGACGGTCATCGCAATGGGCATTGTAGCTGATTCAACCTGGTCAACAGAGACGGTGACCATTGAGCCAGGCGATATCTTGGTCCTTTATACAGATGGTATTCCGGATGCCCAAGACCAGGATGGAGATTTCTTTAACGATGAGGCAATCATCGATATAGTCCGAAATAATACCGGCCGATCAGCGCATGAAATTCAATCTTCAATAATCAATGAGGTTCAAAAATTCTCTGCTGGTACCCCCCAAGATGACGACATAACTCTAATGGTTTTGGTTAGAGACAAGTAAAGCGATTAAACGCTATTCTTTCTTTCGTTTGACCATCCGTAATACATTCCCATCCTTCTCTGAGAATTCAAAATCCACATCATCCATCATGTTACGGATGAGAAATAATCCAGCGCCTCTGGGTTTAATTTCTTCTAATGCAACCGAAAAATCAGGTTGGGATACTGTGCAAGGGTCAAATGGTTTCCCATCGTCCTTGAGGATAATTTCTAAACCACCATTGAGATCGTTACACGTGCATTCGATATCGCCTTTTCCCTCTCCCCCATAGGCATGTTCAATAATATTAGAACAAGCTTCATCGACAGCCAGCTCCACCGCATATATTTCTTTCTCATTAAAACCTGCATTTGATGCGGCTTGAAGGACAAATTTTCGAATACTCGCCAGACTCTCAAAGCGGCCAGAGAATTTCGCTGTCGCCATTATCACTGATAATCTCTAATACCGGTAAAAAACTAAAAATGTGCTACTGCACTAACTAAATCATCAAATATTTGAAAATAACTTCCCATTCCGACAAGGTTGAGTGAATCGCGGATTCTCTCCTGGACGCCTGATAATATGAGCTCACCACGGTTATACCGTTTGCAGGTTTTTTGGGTTTCTATCAATACCCACCAACCTTTACTAGACATGAAATCTACTTCTTCTATATCTAAGACAATTTTATATTTCCCATCCTGAGTAAGGGATGTCAAGACTTCCTCAAGGTCAGGTGCTGTGGAGCTATCGATTCTGCCAACGGATTTAACGACATCACAACGTTTATATTGAGTGGTAGTGATTTCCATGTTTTAACTCCCTCGATAAGATAAATATCTACATGGGTATTATGATAGCGCATGAGAGTATATCACAAAACCATTTTACTTGACGCTCGCATAGGCGTATGGTAAACTTTTCACCGCTTGGTCCCGTGGTGTAGTGGCCTAACATGCGGCCCTGTCAAGGCCGAGATCGCGGGTTCGAATCCCGTCGGGACCGCAGAGCGTAAATTCCACATCCAGATCATTGCCCAAATAGCTCTAGACCTGGGAAGTTGTACCAAAGAAGGGATTTATGCAAAAGTACGAAAGTACGAACGAAGTCTCCCAGCAGCAGCTGGGCGATTTTGTTATTTTAGACCTGCGGTGAAGAAATTGGTTTGTTTTTAAGTGTCGCGGTTCAAAAATAGTAATATATTGTGAACTAAGCCAAGATCGTACTTGTGATCATTTCGAGTTTGGTGTTTTTTTTAGTTTTGCAGCCGGCATATCAGCAGTAGCTAACCACCAGGATGATTACCCTAGTAATTTCTCGCCATTTTCCCTGTGAAACGGAGCATATCATTCACCCATGTTTGCTTCAACTCTCCCGGCTCGAATCGCTTCCAGTTGGGCGGCATGATCGCGCTCGTTTTGATCGGCGTAGGCAACGCCAAAATCCGCCAGCGCCTCCTCGAAGGAGGTACTCTTCCCCAGAAAACCGGTGAGAACAGCTGCATCGTCTGAGCGGGCCTGCGCCCGCGCTAAAACCCTACCGCACAGGTTAGCATAACGTATCAATTCAGCAGCACCCATGATCTCCACCACCGGTTTGATTTTGGCGTCGTGGAGCTGACGCACGTAGAAGTGAAAACCATATTCTCCTGATCCGGAGTACCAGCCAAGAAACATATCACTGGCAGCCTGTATCAGCCGCTGGCCCACCACCACTCACTGGCTGGCGTGCAGAAACGGGCTGGCGCCAGCACGAGGTTCAAGTACCGATTGGCGAGCCTGCTTGAATTGCAGAAAGAGCGAGTCACCACTGCCCGACACAAACAGCGCAATCCCGCAAAAAGTTCCTACGCTGCCCACTCCGACGACCTTTAACGCCACATCCATCAATTTGTATCGGCTGAGCAGCACTCGTCGCTCTGGAGAGAGTGAAGTAAGGTATGCATCTAAATCACGTTCCAGGTGGGCTCGGATTTCCTCATCACGGATATCATTTGGGTGAAATATAGGCGGCGGCTGGTCGATAATGCGCGGCGTGTCACCGGACACAAACGCCAGCTTGGCAAATTCCTTTTCATGAGCTCTCTTATCGGTAGCCTGTTGCAGTTTCTTGGTGTAAAAACGCTTACTCTGCTTGTCCTAGATGTTAGCAATGATCTCGTTAAGGTCGAGGGCGTTGAGTAGGCAGATTTACGATTGCGCTGTCCGCGCTTCGATGTGCGTGCCGATGTTTTTCATCGCGGTTGAAATTGGTGGTCAGCTGTTTGTTTACGGGGGTACAGTTATTGATTATCCGTTAATGGGATTTGGGAAAGATGAAATCCTGAACACTCTAGGACTAGCCTTTGCCAGTTCATCTTCAGTGGCTGCTGGGGATAATGAAGATACAGGATTCGGCTATCACCAACCCACGCATTATGTTCGCCGTTTGATGACTGTGCTGGAAAGAGGACAAATCCCATTGCTTGAATTGTATGGCACCCTAAAAGAAAATACGATTTTGATTGATACAGGAGACATCAGCTCCCTGCATTTTATGCTCAG
>DAOVCZ010000080.1 GCA_030669775.1 Chloroflexota bacterium
AATCCAGCCCCCAGGGACATTGGATGGCGGCGATATCTGCCAGGCTGGTAATCATTTTTTTATCGGTATCTCAGAGAGGACCAACATAGACGGTGCCCAGCAGCTCGCTAGACTTCTTGAGCAAGATGGCTATAGCTCAAGTTTCGTGGACATCCGCGGGTTCGAAGGACTGCTGCATCTGAAAAGCAGCCTCGCTTATCTCGGCGATCAGCGGTTAGTTATTACTAAAGGAGTGGAAGACCTGTCCATCTTCGAGGGATATGAAATTGTCTGCGTTGATACAGATGAAAATTACGCGGCCAATTGTGTGCGCGTGAACGACTTTGTACTGCTGGCGGCTGGTTTCCCGAAGATCGCGGCGAAATTATCCACTTTGGGTTATCAAACCCAACTCTTGGAAATGTCTGAATTTCAGAAAATGGATGGCGGGTTGAGCTGTCTTTCTCTGCGTTTCTAATTCGATAAATTACTGATCGATCGATAAACCTCGCTCGTAAATCGCATCCTCGATTCGCAAATACCCGCGAATGGCATGGCTAAGGAGCAACCGAAGAGGTTCAGGTGGCCAGGGGATCAGGCGCCGGTTGACAAACCAGACATCGGTCAGATCAGTATTTAACTCCAGGATCAAGTCTGCCAGCGTTCGGCCATTAAGGTGGGCCATGGAAACCCCGTGCCCGACACAACCCAGACTGTAAACCGCTCTCTGATCCCCAATATACCCAATCGCAGGTGCCAGATCGACCGGCACGGAAACCGGACCCCCCCAGCGATGTGTCAATCGAATCCCCTTCAAGTTCGGGAACAACCAGATAATATCTCTCTCTAGATCTTGGAAAATTCGCTCGTTAAGATCGCGTTCCATGTCCTGTCCATAAGAAATGCTAACATCACTGCCGCCCATCGCCAATCGATTATCGATCGTCAGGCGGAAATAATGTACCAAATTGCGTGCATCTTCGATTCCCTGGCGATTTATCCAGCCAATTTCGGTCAATTGTTCTGCATTGAGCGGTTCTGTTACCACCATGTGGGTAAATGCTGGTATTTGCTTGCTTCTCAGTTCTGGGATCAGGTGGGAATAGGCATTGGTCGCAAAGACAATCTTTTCAGCAAGCACCTTTCCCCCGGGGGTAACCAAGGTGAATCGCTCCCCACGCTGAATCTCAGCAACCGGGGTAAATTCATAAACGCGAGCGCCGGATTCCTGGGCTAGCCGTTTCAGCTCGCGGTTTTGCTTAGCTGGATCAAGCAACCCGCAGCGAGGTTCCCACCAACCCCCCAGGAAACGGGGTGAATTTACTTCAGCACGGATATCCTGAGCATCCTGCCATTCGATGCCGGTAACTCCCATCGATATCAGGATATCCAGATCATGTTGGATACGTTTTACATATCCCGGAGTTGTAGCCGCGCGCAGGAAACCGGGAAACCAGTAATCGCACTGCATATTATGCTCTTTGATTAAATCATCGACATAATCTACAGCCCGTTCCATATAGCGATGGGCTTCGATAGTACGCTGGTGGCCAAAGATCGCCTTGGTTACGGCTGGTTCCAATCCAAATAAAGTCATTGAAAAGCCCCCGTTGCGACCGCTGGCACCGAATCCTACTACTTCGGCTTCTAACACCGCAACCTCTAGACCAGGCTGATCCTGGCAGAGATTGATTGCTGTCGACAGTCCTGTGTATCCAGCACCAATGATGGCTACATCAACCACCAGATCCCCTTCAAGTGAAGGAGAAGGTGTATAAGGACCATAATTCTCCAGCCAATAGGATTTATCGCGATGATTATTCATATTGTTCCCGCCTTTAAGGAATCTTTATCCAATACCCCCATATTATATCTGCTGTCACGATTTAGAACAGATTATTTGATAAGGGAATTCTTTAGCTCATTCGTTAAATGAGAAAGTAGATTCCGAGTAGAAGCGGATCGCGTTAGCAGTCATGCGCTCCATCAACCATTCGTGGAGCCATTTGTCCTTGCGCTCCTGGGACCAATCCGCTTCCAACACTTCCATGGGGATATTGATGTTCAAAGCCCGGTGGGGGATGATATGCCGGGTAATACCGGTGGGAATCTTCTCCCCAGTTTGCGCGGCTTGGATGATATCAGCCGGGGTTAAGCGCGGGAAAATTACCAGGGCGGTGATATCAGGGTAGTAGGGCTCCTGCTTCTCCCAGATGTCATTCGAAGCGCGGTAGATATTTGCCTTTCCTTTGTAAGCGCTGACCAGACCATTCAATAAGCGGGTGTCGTGCTTGAAAGAATTGGAGGTGTTGCTGACCATACGCACCCCCTGGGCACTAATGATATATGCAGCAGCCTGATGGATGTCTAATGCGCGCCGGGCTTCATCCAAACTGCAACCCTGCAGGTGCAATCCAGTCACCTCGGTCAGTGCAGATTCAAAATCGGCAATATCCATGCCCGATACCACATGGTACCAGGTATCTAATTCAACTCCTGAACCTTGATAACTGACCAGTTGGGCGGCGATATGAGGTATGCCCAGTTTGACGAATGCTAAAGCCCGGTTGGCTCCATCCAGCACGACATACGCATCGCTGTCCGGTATAGGTGCCACGATAGGCGGATTCTTGAGAATGCCCTCTGCCCGCAGTCGTTGGCTGAGCCGGTCCACCCGGCGGGGATCGCAATCCTCGTGGGTCACCATCTTTTGGGCCGGCAGTATGCGCAAATCTGGTAGATCGGTACTGTATCTCATTAAGTAACCTTTATCTGTAACAACTTGGCAGGAAGTTTACCATACTAATTTAGTCGATTAAATTGAATGTTTAGAGGCTTGATGTTCCTTTTACTATCATCGTTACGCGACAGAAATAGCTGTTCTTAGATTACGCTAAGAATCGCACAAGGAACTTAACCCAACCAACAATTCATACTGCAGATTGCGATTACTTGGTTTGTGAGATGCCATCACCCCAGGAAGAGGCGGGTTAAAAGAGGTTTGCAAGACTCTGCAACGACTGTAGGAATGAAAATCAAAGGCAGGATGTACTGCCATTGCGCCCAGCCTAAGGCTGTCGTGTTGAAGATCGGCTGGAGAAACGGGATGTATACCACGACGAGCAGTAAAGCCAATGAGGTGAGAACCGCGTAATTCATCAGGCGGTTGCTGAATGGACCGATCTTGATCAAGGGATAGCGCTCAGAACGGACGGCGTAAGCGATGGGAAGTTCTGCCAAGGAGATGGTCACAAATGCCATCGTCCCTGCAATTAACGGATCCTGAGAAAATACCTGCAAGCCAATCAGGTAAGCGGTCAGGGTGACAAAAGTAAGTGCTACAGTTTGAACTCCAATACCGGCCATCATAAATGTGTTGATGATGGGCTCAGAAGGCGGACGAGGAGGCTGATCCATGATATCCGGGTCGCCTTTTTCGGTGCCTAGTGCCAATGCTGGGGCGCCATCGGTGACCAGATTCAACCACAAAAGTTGGATCACCGTTAACGGTGATCCCTGGGTGAACATGATGCCCAGGAATATGATGGCAATCTCTGCCACATTACAGGAAAGCAGATAATAAACGAATTTGCGGATGTTACTGTAAATGACGCGCCCTTGTTCGACGGCGGAGATGATGCTGGCATAATTATCATCGGTCAGGACCATATCGGCGCTTTCTTTAGCCACATCGGTGCCAGTGATCCCCATGGCGACACCGATATTGGCACGCTTGATGGCGGGTGCGTCATTGACACCGTCGCCAGTCATGGCAACGATCTCATTCCTGGCGCGCAAGGCTTCAACAATGCGTAGTTTATGTACCGGAGAGACCCGGGCGAAGACATCCGTAAAGGCAACCTGGCGCTCCAGGATCGCATCGTCCATTTCATCCATTTGCGCTCCGGTCAGCACCTGGTGGCCAGGTTCGAGCAGGTTGATCGATTCCGCCACTGCGCGGGCGGTATTCGGGAAATCACCGGTGATCATCACCGTGCGAATGCCTGCTTTGCGCCCGACCTCCAAAGCCGGAGTTACTTCAGCACGCGGGGGATCGATCATTCCGATCAATCCCACGAAGATCAAGTCTTCTTCTAATTCTTTCAGATCCTCTTCGCCAGGCATTACTTTCACAACTCGATATGCCATACCCAAAACGCGCAGTGCTTTCTGGGTCATACGATCGTTAGCCGCCAGAATTTTCATTCGTTCAGCATCACCAAGGGAGGTGATCGAATCATCCATCCTTTGCAGCTGGCTACAGTGATCCAAGACCAGGTCAGGAGCCCCTTTAACTGTGACCACATACCATTCTTTTTTCTTGTCGTTATAGAAGGGTGAGATATCTTCCGGTTTTGGATCCCGCACGGTATGCAAAGTGAGCATCCGTTTCCTGGAAGAGTCGAAGGGTATCTCCTGTACCCGCGGATATGCCTTATTCAGGTTTTTCGTCCAGGCACCCGCCTTTGCCGCGGCCACGATCAGTGCTCCTTCGGTGGGATCGCCAGCCACACGGTAAGTAGGCTGCTCGTCATTGGGATCCCCTAAATCCAAATCCGCATCGTTATTCAGTGCAGCAACCCAGAGCGCGGTCGAAGCGCCAGGATAATCTTCAAGGGCGATCGTTTGGCCATCAATCTGGAATTCCCCAAGCGGAGTATAGCCGCTTCCGGTTACATCCATAAGCTGACCATCTACCCAAAGATTGGTAACGGTCATCTGGTTTTGTGTCAAGGTGCCAGTCTTATCTGAGCAGATGGTTGTCGTCGAACCCAAGGTCTCAACCGATGACAGACGCCGGATGAGGGAATTGCGTTTGATCATCTCCCGCATCCCCAAAGCCAGACTGATGGTAACCACTGCGGGTAAACCTTCTGGCACGGCGGCGATGGCTAAACTAACTGCGATCAGGAACATATCCAATGGATCGAAGCCGCGCGCCCAACCCACCAAGAAGACTGCCCCACAGATCGCCAAGGCCGCCCAACCGAGCGTTTTCCCAACTGCATCGAGACGACGCTGAAGCGGGGTTGGTTCGTTCTCAACCATCTGGAGCATGGTGGCGATCAAACCGATCTGGGTGAGCATACCGGTGCTCACTACAACACCTTTGCCACGGCCGTAGTTGACCATGGTGCCCATAAAGGCTGTATTCTTGCGATCACCTAAGGGGATATCCGCCCGCAGGTGGATAATCGCATTCTTTTGGACTGGCACCGATTCTCCAGTCAGCGCGGCTTCGTCAATCCGCAGGTTAACCGTCTCTAACAGGCGAACATCGGCTGGCACGTAATTCCCCGCTTCTAGGAGAACTAAATCTCCTGGAACCAGCCGATGGGCAGGGAACACCTGGCGGTGTCCGTCTCGAATCACTTCAGCGTCAGGTGAGGCTAACTTCCGTAAGGCTGCCAGTTCCTGTGCTGCCCGGCGCTCCTGCACAACGCCGAGAGCTGCATTCAAGATCACAATGGCAAAGATCGCCGCTGATTCGATATAATCGCCGAGTAAGGCTGATATCACAGCAGCCACGATCAGCAAAATCACCACAAAATTGTTGAATTGTTCTCCCAACATTTGCCAGAAGGAGATTGGTGGGGCTTCTTCGAGCTCATTAGGACCATATTTATCTAAACGCCGTTGAGCCTCCTCGCTAGATAAGCCTTGCTCAGCATACGTTGCCAGGCGCGAAAGGACCTCCTCGGCCTCAACTGCATGCCAGGAATCTCCATTAATATTTTCCGTTATTTTTTCAGTGTGTGTTTTTTCCATTGTAAAATAACGAACCAGTATTCCCACCGGATAATAATTGATTTCGATTTATTCGCAAATTTCCGCTCAATTGTACTCCATAATACCAATATTATTAGATGCCTATCATATTATTCAGCTTTCAAGCTTTGGATATTAAAACACCAAATCGACTTCCCATTTTTCAATCTTCATTTGAGAAAAATATCCAACTGATCAGAAATGACAAATTGTTCTTTATCCAAATTATCCATCATGCTATAATCCACACTCGATAATCCAAACCAGTAAGGAGTCATATTTTTATGGCAAGCACGAAAATAATCCCCGCAGGGGGAGGAAAGATCCAGATCACAGACGGGAAACTTCAGGTACCTGATAATGCTATTATCCCATTTGTTGAAGGCGATGGTACCGGTCGTGATATTTGGCGGGCATCCAAGCGGGTTTTTGATGCTGCGGTTGAGAAAGCCTACCAGGGAAACAAGAATATTTCCTGGGTAGAAGTTTACGCGGGAGAGAAAGCGTTTAATAAATCGGGTTCCTGGCTGCCCGAAGAAACTATCGATACCTTTCAGGAATTCCTGGTTGGTATTAAAGGTCCGCTCACTACCCCGGTAGGTGGGGGTATTCGCTCCCTGAATGTCGCCTTGCGTAAAGCGCTCGATTTATATGTCTGCCAACGCCCTGTGCGCTATTATCCGGGAGTCCCCTCCCCGGTCAAGCATCCTGAATACGTGGATATGGTGGTGTTCAGGGAAAATACAGAAGACATTTACACCGGCATTGAGTTCGAACACGGAACTGAGGGCGATGAGAAATTTAAACAGCTTTTAAAGACTAATTTTCCAGAGGATTTCAGCAAAATACGCTTCCCAGATACATCCGGATTCGGTATAAAGCCGATTTCTAAGGAAGGATCTTACCGTTTGGTCCGGGCTGCTATTCGACATGGGTTAGAAAATAACCGGCGCAGTGTGTCCCTGGTTCACAAGGGTAATATCATGAAATACACTGAAGGCTCCTTCCGCAATTGGGGTTATGAAGTTGCCGAGAACGAATTTGGCGATCAGGTATATACCTGGAGCCAGTGGGAGCGTACTGTGGAGAGCAAAGGTGAAGAAGCCGCCAACCGTGAGCAAGAAGAAGCTCTCAAAGCCGGTAAACTGCTGGTCAAAGACGTGATCGCGGATATTGTCTTTCAGCAGACCATCACCCGCGCTCGCGAGTTTGATATTATTGCCACCATGAATCTCAATGGTGATTACCTTTCTGATGCCTTAGCTGCCCAGGTCGGCGGGATCGGTATCGCTCCTGGCGGAAATATCAACTATGACTCTGGTCACGCCATTTTTGAGGCCACCCATGGCACGGCACCCAAATATGCCGATAAAGATATGGTCAATCCAGGCTCATTGGTCCTGTCTGGCGAGATGATGTTCAGATATTTGTGTTGGCCCGAGGCAGCCGACCTGATTGTCAAAGGGATGGAAGGAGCCATCGCAGCCAATACAGTGACCTACGATTTTCACCGCTTGATGGATGGTGCTGAATTACTTAAGACTTCTGAGTTTGGCACAGCAGTCATCCAGCACATGGATGATTGAATTATCCCTAAAATTATTGAAGAGGCAGCAAAATATTTTCCCGTGCCTTTTTTAATTTTCACTTACTATTCGCCTTTACACACGCATTCTTCTTAAGTATTTGCCGGAAAGAGTCTTAAATTAACGTCAATGCGAGTGCCTCGCCAACACTCAGTATAAACTCCGCGAAGCAGTCTCCTCGCCAAGGGTGAGATTGCTTCACCTCCCTGATCTGTCCGATCAAGGACAGGCCTTCGGGGTTTACCCCGCAATAAGTACGGGAACGTGTTATTTAAAATAATTCTACATCTACTAAATATTTTCAACCTTGTATATTTCGTCGTAATATTTCGATATATCCTCCAAGTCCAGTTATAATCTTGCCAATCATTTACACCATTATGGTTGCATGCCTGAATCAATTCGATCCTAAGTAGCAATCCCGGAGTTTTAACACATGGAAGAAAATGGAGAAACCACAACCAAGCAGGAAGAAACAGCTGCACCGATGACCCCATACATCGATTTACCGACAAGGTTTGATCGCTGGGAGCCAATCGCTGAAGTAATTGTCACTATCGTA
>DAOVCZ010000044.1 GCA_030669775.1 Chloroflexota bacterium
TCTGGGGTGGTCTTAATTGGCCTCCTCTTTACCGGAATCCTGTTGATCACCATGGACAGCAGCCTCTGGATTCCCCCGGAAAGCGAGTTAAACCAGATCGAGGAGCCTGAAATCCAGGAACAAATCGCGTTAATCGCAAGCGCTACTCAAACTCAGGTATTGCCAATCCTGACACCCACACCCGATGCACATCACTCACTGCCTCCTTTGCGCACTGAAGCAGAACAATATGTTGTCCAGCCGCGCGATTCACTGCACATTATTGCCCAGCGGTTTACCGTCAGCGTGGAATCGATTATAGCTGCCAATGAAATCAGCCAGCCTGACTACCTCGAAATTGGTCAGGTGCTCACCATTCCCGCCCCTCAACCGGAAGGGAGCGGACCCGGGTTTAAGATCATCCCCGACTCAGAGTTAGTCTATAGTCCCAGCAGCGTGGATTTCCATTTAGCGGAGTTTGTTCACCAACAGGGCGGCTATCTGTCTGGCTACAAGGAAGAGGTTGGTGAGCGCCAATTAAGTGGGGTAAAAATCGTGCAACGTGTGGCGGAAGAATTCTCAGTCAATCCAAGGTTGCTGCTGGCTATGTTGGAATACCAAAGCGGTTGGGTGACAAAAGAAAAACCAGAGGAAGAAACACTGGAATACCCCCTTGGACTTCCTGTGGAATGGCGCAAAGGTCTCTATCACCAACTGGCATGGGCCGCGGATAATCTCAACCGGGGGTATTACCTTTGGCGAGTGAATGGAATCGCAATCTGGATCTTGGCAGAAGGGAGTATTTTGAGTATTGACCCGTCGATCAATGCCGGAACTGCGGGTGTACAGCACTTCTTCTCGCAATTGTACGATGGCATAGAATGGGAGAGGGCAGTGAATCCCGAAGGGCTGTTTGCTACCCATAACAATCTCTTCGGATATCCGTTTAGCTCAAGTGTTGAACCATTAGTACCACCGGACCTGGTTCAACCAGCAATGCAGTTGCCTTTTGAAAAAGGGCAGATTTGGTCATTCACTGGCGGTCCCCATGGTGGTTGGGGAAGTGGTTCTGCCTGGGCGGCGATCGATTTTGCACCTCCCGGGGAAGCATTGGGATGTGTAGAAAGTGATGCCTGGATCACGGCAGTCGCTGACGGCGTTGTCTTGCGCTCGGAAAATGGCGCTGTCATCCAAGATTTTGATAACGATGGTTTAGAACAAACCGGCTGGACTTTGCTCTACATGCATGTAGAAACGCGTGACCGTGTCCGCCCGGGGACATTTTTGACAGCCGGGGATCGCATTGGGCATCCCTCTTGTGAAGGAGGTGTCTCTTCAGGTACGCACGTGCACCTGGCACGCCGGTATAATGGGGAGTGGATCCCGGCTGACCAGGATGTACCGTTTATCTTAGATGGCTGGACAACGGTCGGTTTAGGTGCAGAGTATGATGGTTATCTGACGAAAGATGGGCATACAATTGAAGCCTGGGACGGGCGCAATTCGATCAATGAAATCCAAAGATAGTGGTATGCAGAAGCACCTATTGAAGTTCATCCCCCTGGTGGGTTTGTTCCTGGCAGGAGTAAGTTTGGCTTGTTCATTGTCACCCCGGTTGGCTTCTGAACCAGTGTTTCTCGCCCCGGGCGGTGAAAACTATCCCACTGATACACCAGCTGCTGTGGGATCGATTGGGGGAGGTTTGGCATCTACCAGCGAGATTGAGATTCCACCCGGTGAAATTATTGAGACTCCAGCGATTCGAACCACAACTGAACCAGAGGATGCACCAACACCAACTGCGACTCCTACTCAGCCGATCGTCAATTCGACACCTTTTTTGTACTATACTCAAGCAGGAGATACCTTGCCGGTTGTGGCAGCCCGCTTTGGAGTCCAACCAGAGGAGATCTCCTCACCCGATGATATTCCTGAGCGGGCTTTATTTAACCCGGGACAGCTGTTGGTCATCCCCAACCGTTTAGCAAATACCACTTTATCCCAGCACTTTATGCCGGATAGTGAAGTTGTTTACTCACCATCTGCCCTGGACTTCGATGTCAATACCTTTGTTGAACAATCCGGGGGATATTTGAGTGATTACAGCCAGTACCTGGCGACAACCGGTATAACCAGCGGTCCGGAGGTTGTCCAGCGCATCGCCACCGAAAATTCGATCAATCCGCGCTTATTGCTGGCACTTCTGGAATACCAAAGCGGTTGGGTATTCAGCCAAGAGCCCATCGGTTCGACCGACTATCCTCTTGGTAAAGTCAATAAAAGAGATGAGGGGCTTTACAAACAGCTGGCCTGGGCTGTCAATCAATTGTCAATTGGCTATTATGGGTGGCGGGAGGGCAGGCTGACCGAAATAAAATTCAAGGATGGTATCACTACCCGTCTGGCTCCTGACCTGAACGCGGGAACGGCTGCCTTACAGTATTACTTCGCCCAGCTGTACGATAGTGAGCAATGGGTAGCTGCTCTTGATCTCGACAGTGGGTTCCCTGCTCTGTATGAAAGTATGTTTGGCAGTCCCTGGGTGCGAGCCATGAGCGTTGAGCCGCTATACCCGCCTGATTTGATCCAGCCTCCGCTGATTTTGCCATTCATGATCAATCAAATTTGGAGTTATTCGGGGGGACCACATGGCGCTTGGGAACGGGATGGAGCCTGGGCAGCAGTCGATTTCGCCCCTGGAAGTTTAGTGCCTGGCTGCTTTGATACAGAAGTGTACACAGTTGCTGCTGCCTCGGGTCTGGTTGTGCGCTCAGAGAATGGTGTTGTCACTATAGACCTGGACGGGGATGGTCGCGAGCAAACCGGATGGGTGTTGTTGTATATGCATATTGCGGAGAAGGATCGCATTCCGGCTGGCACCTGGGTTGAAAGAGGGGATTTACTTGGCCATCCTTCCTGTGAAGGTGGATTTTCCACTGGCACTCATCTACACCTGGCTAGAAAATATAATGGGGAATGGATTGTGGCAGATGGACCACTGCCATTCGTGATGAGCGGCTGGACAGTTCACGCTGGGGAAAAGGCTTATGACGGCACATTGACTCGCGGCAACCAGACTATCCCGGCTAACCCGTTAAGTCCCTTCGAATCACGGATAATTCGGAGAAGCACCGATCCTTAGCTCGATGTTTTCCCAACAAAAGCGAAAACCAACTTTGGATATTTATTGTTTCTGGGATAGGTGGCTGTCAGGCTGGCGAAACTTGCCGATCCTGACCTTTGTATTGATCTTGGGTTTCCAAACGATTGGGGGCAATTCATTTGGTAATTCTGCTGACAGTATAGCCACGAGGGTTGGAGACTATGGTGGATCCACAAATGAGGATAATTCGATCCCGGGAGGGGACGACCAACAGGAACCATGGGTTTATTACACTCAATCCGGGGATACCTTAGAGACTATCGCCGCCCGTTACCAGGTACGTCCACAGGCTATCCAGGTTGCCTACCCGGTTAGAGAAGATCAGCTGCTCGATCCAGGGCAGATGTTGATCATCCCCAGACCTGTGCAAAATTCTCCAGTTATTGATCAGATCTTGCCTGATTACGAGGTGGTTTACTCACCAAGCGTCGAGGGATTTGACACTCAAGATTATGTTTCTCAAGCTGGGGGATTCTTGAGTAATCACCAGGAATACATGCGCAGCACGGGTCTGACAAGCGGGGCGGAAATCGTTGAGCGGGTTGCCTTGGAGAACTCGGTCCACCCGCGATTATTATTAGCTTTATTGGAGTATCAGTGTGGTTGTATTCTGGGTTCAATGGTAGATGGAATAGAACCGGGATATCTGATGGGCGTCGATGATCCAAATCGTAAAGGGTTATACCGGCAGTTGGGCTGGGTTGTGAACCAGCTCTCACTAGGTTATTATGGCTGGAGACGAGGTTTGCTGACCGATCTGGCATTTCAATCCGAACCAGCGGTTCACCTGCCACCAGACCTGAATGCTGGTAGCGTATCGATTGCTTATCTCTTCTCTCGCCTGTATAATCGGCAAGGTTGGGATCGAGCCATGGATCGTCAAGATGGGTTCAAAATGCTGCATGATAGCATGTTTAGTGGAACTTGGCTGGTTGATAGATTTGATGAACCCCTTTTCCCCCCTGGCTTGACGCAACCAAATTTGATCTTACCTTTTCAACGCGACCGGGAATGGGGGTATACCAGTGGACCGCATAAAGCCTGGGAAACAGAAGGCGCATTGGCAGCCCTGGATTTTGCTCCAGCTAGCGAGCACTTCGGTTGTCACCGTTCAGACGCCTGGGTGGTGGCTGTCGCCGATGGATTGGTAGTCCGTTCTGAGCACGGAGCAGTGGTTCTAGACCTTGACGGCGATGGTTTCGAGGGGACGGGTTGGGCGGTACTCTATATGCACCTGGAAAGCCGCCAGCGGGCAGCTGAGGGCACCTACCTGCACCAGGGCGATAAAATTGGACATCCTTCCTGCGAGGGGGGACCTGCAGATGGCACCCATGTTCATATTGCCAGAAAATTCAATGGAGAATGGATCGCGGCAGATGGGCCGCTGCCATTTGTGATGAGTGGCTGGACCGCCAAGGCAGGTTTCCGGCCATATGAGGGGAGCCTGGTCAGGGGTGATCAGGTAGTGATCGCCAACCCGCTTACGCCAGCGGAGGCATTTATCAGCCTTTCAAGTGACGACCTGATGTGGAATGCAAAAATCTCCCGCAACATGTGGTGGGAGGAATGAACGGAATTGGATATATGCATTATTTGTTCCTTTTCAAGTCCGGTGAGATCGACTTTAGTATCCTCTTATCTTTGCCTTGAATCTAGATCGGAGTATGGTTTAATGGGTCCCGATGAAGCTATTTGAGCGATTCCCGGTGGCAATCAAATCACCTGTCTTTACCTGGATGTTCTGCCTGGGACTGATCAGCAGTTTGATATCAGCCTGTCAATCGCAGACTGGTTCGCTGGCTATGGCAGGTCCTGGGGAGCAGGCAGCTTTCGGCACCGAAACCCCCCTTACGATTGAATCAGAGGTCACTCCTTTGCCTACTCGTCCTGCGTATTCTCCAGGTGAGCTGGTCGATTACACAGTGCAGAGTGGAGATACGCTGCCCGCATTGGCGAGCCACTTTAACACGAGCATTTCCGAGCTGCGTGAAGCGAATCCGATCATTCCCGAAGACGTGACCACCCTGCCACCGGGGATGCCGATGAAAATCCCGATCTATTATGCGCCGCTGTGGGGGACCTCGTATCAAATTCTCCCGGACAGTCACTTTGTCAATGGTCCGGCTCAAATGGCGTTCGATACCATTGCCTTCCTGGATGATAAATCGGGTTGGCTGAAGGGGTATGTTGAGTATGCTTCAGGTGAAAATCGAAGTGCGGCTGAGATCGTCGATCTGGTAGCGAAGAATTTCAGTGTCAGCCCGCGCCTATTGCTGGCTTTGCTGGAATACCAGGCTGGCGGTGTAACACAACCCACGCCACCGGAAGATGTGGACCAATTTATCTTGGGAAATGTCGACCAGAGGCATCGCGGTTTGTACTTGCAGCTGGTATGGGCAGCAAACACATTAAACAACAGTTATTACGCCTGGCGTACCGGTGATATGGAACCGGTTGTCCATCTGGATGGGACCCTGGAACGTCCTGATCCATGGCAGAATGCAGGTACTGTGGCTTTGCAAAAGTATTTCTCCTTGCTCTACCCGCCAGAAATATATAACCAGGCAGTCGGGGGCACTGGATTCGCAGCGACTTATAAATCTCTATTTGGAGACGCGTGGGAGAATGAACAACCCCATATTCAGGGCAGCCTGACCCAGCCAGAGCTGGTGCTGCCTTTCGGACCAGGGGAGACCTGGGCTCTAACTGGCGGTCCGCACACCGGCTGGGGGACAGGAGCCCCATTTGCTGCGCTGGACTTCGCGCCACCTTCAGTTGTCGGTGGTTGTGTACCCAGCAATGAATGGGTCACCGCTGTATCTCCGGGGGTAGTCGTGCGCTCGGAACCTGGGATCGTAGTCCTGGACCTGGATGGTGATGGTGATGAGCGGACTGGGTGGGTGATCTTCCATCTGCATGTTGCCACTGAAGGTCGTGTGCCTATCGGAGCTAGATTAAATGTTGGCGATAAGATTGGACATCCATCATGTGAAGGTGGTACCAGCACTGGAACACATATTCATATCGCGCGCAAGTACAATGGGGAGTGGATCCTTGCTGATGGACCTCTGGCTTTCAACCTGGAGGGCTGGATTGCTCATAATGGTGCTGAGCCATATCTGGGCACCTTGACCCGTTTCTCTAAAACAGTTACTGCCTGCGTATGTACTGACAGTGATAGTTTCATCACTTCCGGGGAGCGGGAATGATTTAATCGCTCATTATCAACAGGTTTACGCCGGTTTTTTATGAAAATGGGGGCAATACTTGAAGAAATCAAACATATAATTAATAATATTGAATATACGTCTTGACAAATAGTAAGTATTTGCTATAATGTTTATAGTTTTGAAGAGAGTGATTGGATTTCTGAATGGAGGACCCGATGAACCCCCAGTATGAATTCATTTCGAATCATCGGGAGCAGATCGTCCAAACCCAGCTTAATAATTTGGTCCACAGTCGCAAAGCTCACCGGCATGGTTTACCAGGAAATATCTTTGACAAATTAGGTGATGCATTAATCTCCAGCGGATCGTGGCTTTGGAAGATTTCCCGATTACCAATTGATGATAACTCTGTGACGATCTACTCGCAGAATTAATGTAGAGGAACAGTTCAATGCAAACTTTACCCAATAAATGCCCAATTTGTGGTGGCGAAATCATCGTCACTCGCCTGAATTGCCAGGATTGTGATAGTTCAATCGAGGGACGCTTTGTTCACGGCACCTTCGAGGCGCTGACACCCGAACAACTTGGTTTTGTCGAGACATTTGTCCGTTGTGAGGGGAAAATCAGTCGTATGGAGGACGAAATCGGCTTGTCCTACCCAACTATCCGCAACCGATTACACGAGATCATTCGCGCTCTTGGGTATGAGCCGGGTGGAGAGGAACCAGGGATGAGTGATGAGGAGCGGCGCCAAGTCCTCGAGGACCTGGAACAGGGCAAGATTACCTACGAGAATGCCATGAGCATGTTGAAAGCAGGGGAGGAATAGAGCAATGGATAAGAGGTCTATTCAAACAGGCGAGACGCCTAAGATTACCCTGAATGTATCTGGGAATCTATCAGTGAAAGGCTGGGACAAGCTCGAGGTGGTTGCCAAATGCTCTTCACCAGACGATCTTGTGGTGGATGTCCAGGATGATGTGATCAGTGTCAATTGCCGGAATAATTGCAGTTTGCGCATTCCATATCGAACTGTCATCCAGGCCAGCCAGATCAAGGGAGATGCGACTTTTAAATCCGTTGAAGGAGAGATATCCATTACGCAAATATCGGGAAATCTGTCTCTACGCAGCGTAGGTAGTGTCACTATCGGTACAGTGAACGGGAATCTAGCAGCAAAGAATGTTGATGGCAGCATCGCGCTTGAAAAATGCCAGGGAAATGTCTCTGTTCGAGATATCCAAGGCGATTTAATGATTGAAGAAAGTGTTTCAGGGAATCTGACCCTGAAGGAGATCGATGGCAGCGCCAAAGCGCATGCCCGTGGAAATGTGAATGTAGAGTTAGATCCTTCTCCGGAAAGCAGCTATGATTTACAGGCAAAAGGGAACCTTTCCTGCCGCCTCCCAGCCGATGCGAGCGTGAAAGTTGATATTTTAAGCGGCTCAAAAATTGCTGTCAAAATGCCAGATATTGAAGTGCCATCCCAAATTAAGGCTCCCTTCGATTTGACCCTGGGAGATGGGGATGCAAATCTTACCCTCAGCGCAGCGGGAAATGTTAGTCTCGCCAGCCGGCCGGCGGATTGGGATATGGGTGAATTCGAAGTCGAGATTGGTGATGATTTTGAACTCATGGCTGAGTCGCTCAATGAGCAGATCTCCTCCCAGATCGAAGCCCAAATGGAGATGATGGAAGAGGAATTACAGCACCAATTGGACACGCTATCCTTTTCATTGGAAAAGACTGCGATGAGCGCAGAGCAGGCTGAACGGATTGCAGAGCGGGCCAGGGAGGCCAGCGAACGGGCAAACCGGCGTGCGCAGGAGAAAATCAGGCGTTCCCAAGAGAAAGTGCAGCGGAAGCTTGAAGCTTCCCGGCTGCGGGCTGAGAGAAAAGCCCGCGCTGCAGAACGAGCCGCCCGTGACCGCAGACGACGACTGGAACCCCTGGAACGACCGGTTCCACCAAAACGAGTCTCGGAACCCGTGTCTGATGAAGAACGGTTGATGATCCTGCAATTGCTTGAACAAGGAAAAGTCACCCTAGAAGAGGCAGAACAATTACTAGCAGCCTTAGAAGGAAAGAGTGTCTGAGGGTAATGCAATGACAGAAAAGAGTGAGCGAATCCAAATTCTGGAAATGATCGAAAGCGGTGTGATCACTGCCACCGAAGGTGCTCGTTTGCTGCAGGCATTAGATACTGATGATCGATTAGAGGAAACGAATGATGTTGAATCAGTATTCTCCGCATCTGTTGAGGATTCAGGCACTGAAGGAGGGACGAGATCGGCGGAAGATGTGGAGGGGGCTGGGACTATGAGTGGAGAAGTACTCGAGAATGTCTTTGAGCCAGAAATCGAGAAGTGGAGGCGCTGGTGGATGATCCCCTTATGGATTGGTGTCGGGATCACTATCATCGCCAGCCTGCTGATGTTCTGGGCATATCAATCTACCGGGTTTAGTTTTTGGTTCGCTTGCGCCTGGCTGCCTTTTCTGCTGGGCGTCGCGGTGATGGCGATGGCCTGGGGTAGCCGATCAGCTCGATGGATGCACTTGAGAATTCAGCAAGAACCGGGGGAATGGCCAAGAACGATCGCATTTAGTTTCCCGCTTCCTTTACACTTTGCAGCTTGGTTTATGCGGACTTTCGGTCGTTTTATCCCCAAAGTAAATGAAATGGAAATCGATTTTGACCAGTTAATCCAGGTCTTTGAGACCAGCACTACACCTGAAACACCTTTCTTTGTTGAAGTTGATGAAGGTGAAAATGGTGAAACAGTACAGATCTATATTGGATGATCTGAGGAGGTATAGCCATGGCAACAACAGAAGAACGAATGAAAATCCTCACCATGATTCGGGAGGGAAAGATCAGTGCTGAAGAAGGCGCCAAACTCTTATCGGCGCTCAGTGAGGATAAAAAAACCTCGCGGAGTCCTGCGACCAGAGCATCTGGGGAACCGCGCTGGTTCCGTGTGCGGGTGACCGATTTAGTCAGCGGAAAAACCAAGGTCAGTGTAAATATTCCCTTTGGATTGATGGAATGGGGTTTGCAGATTGGCGCTCAATTCGCTCCAGAGGTCGGTGATCTCGATTTTGAGCAGTTGAAGGAAATGCTGCAATCTGGTGTCGAAGGGAAGGTGATCGATGTCATTGACGAGGAAGATGGAGAGCACGTCGAGATCTTTATTGATTAACCCGGGAGGTTCGAAATGAGCGTGGAGACAATTGAAAAAACTTTCAGTTGCCCTGATTTACCACACCTGACTTTATCCAACATCCGTGGTTCAGTGAAGATCCAGCCTGGTGATAATGGAACGATCGCGGTAAAAGCTGCCAAGCATTATGATGCGGGTGATGAAGAAAATACCAAAATCGAGATATCTCAAGCGGCTGATGGATCAGTAGAAATCCACACTCGCTATGACCATATGGGTTTTCGTTTCTTCAGAAAATGGTACCCTTGCAAAGTTGATTATGAGGTACATGTTCCGAAAGAGTGTTCTCTAAAGGTAAGAGGAGTAAGCAACTCTGCCATAATTGAGGGTATTTCAGGAGAGTTAGACATATCCACGGTCAGTGGTGATATTGATTGTCGCTCATTGGCGGGTCAATTAAAAATTAAGACAGTTAGCGGAGATGTACGGGGTGAAGCGATATGCGGTTCTGCCCGATTGAATGCAGTTTCTGGGGATATCAGTTTGAAAAACAGCGATTTTCCAGCATTGCGAGGGAAAACGGTCAGCGGCGACCTGGTGATCGAAACACCCCTGGGTGATGGTCCTTATGACTTTAATTCAGTCTCCGGGGATATTATGTTAGACATCTCACCTGTGGATGGGGCGACTGTTTCATCCTCAAGTTTAAGTGGTGATGTGCGGACATCTTTACCTTTTTCCCTTACCAGCCAGTCCAGGAATCGTCGCAGAATCGAAATCAAGGGCGGAGGAGTGGAAATCAACCACGGCAGTGTCTCGGGTGACTTATTCTTAGATGGTGAGAATAATAACGGCGCCTCTGAGAATGAGCCTGAAGAGATACCCGGTGAAAATCGCTCGCAGACGCCAACGGATATCCTCGAGCGAGTCAATCGTGGGGAATTAAGTGTTGAACAGGCTTTGCAAGAAATTACCGGCAATTCTATTTCTTGAGCACTGATTAGAGAAATTTAAGTTATTCCCACCACCAAAAAGTGCGATTTTGTGAATCCATTCCTTGTAAACCATGTCATAGGTACCGAACTTATCATTGGTGGCGCTGACCACGACCCAATCGCCATCATTTGAAAATTCTACATAACTTGTCCAGGCTTTATAGAAGGATCAATCCGGTCGAGTTGATAATAATTTTCAAGTGAGTAAATTACTGCACCTTTTTTAGGATTTGCCTAACAATCCGACCACTTTAACAACTTGGAAGGGGTGAAAATATACTGCCGATTTGCGCTTAATTAATGCAATGTAATCCA
>DAOVCZ010000088.1 GCA_030669775.1 Chloroflexota bacterium
ATGGCGATCTCCTTCGTCGGCGCATCTGTAATCTGGAATTTTATGTATGAAGTGCGACCAGCTGTTGCCCCGCAAATTGGATTGCTCAATGCAATAACCGTTGCTTTAGGGGGTGATCCCCATCCCTGGGATAAATGGGTCGCTATCGCCCCGTGGAATAATCTGTTCCTGATCCTGATTGTGGTCTGGCTGCAGGCAGGTTTTGCCATGGTTCTCTTCTCCGCTGCGCTGAAAGGTATCCCAGAAGAGATCATGGAGGCTGCCCGGGTGGATGGTGCCAGCGAAGTGCAAACCTTTTTCCGCATCATGATCCCTTATATCACGGGTACGATCATCACCGTTTGGACCACGATCGTTATTTTCACCCTGAAGATATTCGACGTGGTCTGGGTGATGACCGGTGGGCAGTTTGGCACTCACGTGATCGCCACCCAGTTTTATCGCCAATCGTTTACCGCCCGCAACTCCGGTTTAGGTTCGGCGATCGCTGTCATCCTGTTGATCACCGTCATCCCGGTCCTGATATACAACCTGCGGCAGTTCAGGGAACAGGAGGCATTCTAAAATGGGTAAACAATCACGCACCAGCATCTGGTTGATCAATATCACCTTGGCACTCCTGGTTCTCATTTGGAGCATCCCCACCATCGGATTATTTGTCTCCTCGTTCCGTGACCGCTTCGATATCCAAACCTCAGGTTGGTGGACTGTCTTCCCGCACCGTGAGTGGGAGACAGTAGCCGAATTTGACCCTAAGGAATTGGGATTGGATCCGGATACTGTCATGGAAGTCGAAGGCGCAGTTGGGACCTTCGATGAGCTGCGAGAAGGCATCGAATCACCAGACGGTGATACACGCGTCACCTGGGTTGGCAACAAACGTCTGGGTCGCGTCGAAGTTCAGCAGCAGGTGTGGACAGTCAACTGGAATTTCACCCTGGATAACTACAAGCAGGTCATAGGTGGAAAAAATCGCGAGATCATCAAATCTGACGGTACAGTTGAGGTGGTTCCAGGCCAGGATATGTCGCAGGCTTTCCTGAACAGTCTAGCGGTATCTATTCCTTCAACTATCATACCGATCTTGATCGCTGCCTTTGCAGCCTATGGTTTTGCCTGGATGAACTTCCCAGGCAGGAGATTGTTGTTCATTTTGGTAGTTGGGCTCTTAGTCGTGCCATTGCAGATCGCCCTGGTCCCTATCCTCAGCGACTATAAAGCGCTTGGCCTGAACGGCACTTTTCTGGCTATCTGGTTAGCTCACACCGGTTTTGGTCTTGCACTGGCAACCTATTTGCTTTTCAATTACATCGTCACCCTACCCCGGGAGACGCTGGAGTCTGCTTTCATCGACGGTGCCTCGCATTTCACTGTTTTCACCCGCCTGGTGCTGCCGCTTTCGGTACCTGCACTGGCATCCTTTGCCATCTTCCAATTCCTATGGGTGTGGAATGACTACCTGGTAGCCCTGGTTTTCCTGGGTGTCGATCCCAACTTCAAAGTCGTTACCCAGCGATTGGCTGACTTAACTGGTACTTTTGGCAACGATTGGCATCTGCTGACTGCAGGCGCATTTGTGACCATGATTCTACCCCTGGTGATCTTCTTTGCCTTACAACGCTACTTCGTACGCGGTTTGTTAGCCGGTTCGGTGAAAGGTTAAAGTACTCAGGAATAATAGACAACCAGGTCTTTCTCTGCAACAAGAGCTACTGCTTTCTTATCAGAACTCAATTCTTTACAACAAGGTTTGACGAGTGTTAAACCGCGTAGTCGTGTTTGTTGGCCAGGACCAGATTCGCCCGCATGAATAGAACAGATAACTCTTTCTTTGACTGGTACCTGTGGTTCCTGTGGATCATGGCCACCACGTTGGGTTGGGTTATCAGCCAGCTGCTCCTGCCAAGTATCGGTCCTGTCATCGCTGGATTTCCGATCGGGATTTTGCAGTGGTTCGTTTTAAGAAATCGGATCAAGAATTCCTGGAGATGGACCTTAGCGACAGGGATCGGTTGGGCAATCGGTTTAGGAATAGTTCTATACGCAATTCCACTTGAATATGGATTTCTTTACGGCATCACCGTAGGTGCGACCACTGGGATTGCACAATGGTTTATCCTGCGTGGAGAGGTTCTCTTATCAGGATGGTGGATTGTGATCAGCATCATTGGTTGGTTTACGGGATTATCCATGATACCTGGTCTGTTGACGACCGGTACAATGGCAGGTTTATTGACCGGTGTCGCCATCGAATTACTTTTACGAAATCCAAAACCTGTAATCAGTCTTGAAGATGATCTCAATTAACCTTCTTGATATCTCCCTTGGATAAGAATGAACTGAGATTATAAATTTGAATTCATCTTTACAGGATACAAAAAGGTAAACCATGCGATACAAACAATTAGGCTACAGCGGATTGAGCGTATCTGAACTCTGCCTGGGCACGATGATCTTCGGTGAGGATAGTAAACGCAGCACTCCCGCCGATGAAGCAGAAAAAATCATCCATCACTATCTGGATCTGGGTGGTAACCACATCGATACAGCCAATGTCTATGCCGGCGGACGCTCGGAGGAGATCGTCGGTAAGGCAATTCAGGATCGCCGAGACCAAGTTGTCTTGGCGACCAAGGTCCGCTTCGCCATGGGAGATGGACCCAATGACCAGGGTTTATCTCGCCATCACATCCTCCATAGTGTCGAGGATAGCCTGCGCCGTTTGAAAACAGATTATATCGATCTGCTCTATATGCACTGCTGGGACCCGCTGACACCAATTGAAGAGTCATTGAATGCGTTCAATGACATGGTTACTCAAGGCAAAATCCGCTATATCGGAGTGTCAAATTTCAAAGCCTGGCAGTTGATGAAAGCCCTGGCAGTCAGCGATGCCAATGGTTGGGCGCGTTTTATTGCTGCCCAGTACCAGTATTCACTCGTCATGCGTGATATCGAGGACGAGTTCATCGATCTCTGCCTGTCAGAAGGCCTTGGGATCACCCCCTGGGGTCCATTGGGAGGCGGATTCTTAAGCGGTAAATACCGTGCTGATCAGCGCCCTGATGAACCCGGAGAAGGCCGCCTGGCAACAACACCTGATCGCGATGAAGAAGCCTGGGCCCGCCGCGCCACAGTTAAGAACTGGCAGCTTCTGGAAGTCATCCAACAGATCATCACCGAACTCCCCGCCGCCACATATTCCCAGATTGCCCTGGCCTGGGTCCTGGCCCAACCGGGTGTCGATTCGGTTGTGCTCGGGGTACGCACTATAGAACAGCTGCAGGACAACCTCGGATCGGCAGATTTACACTTAACTGAGGCACAGATCGAAAGGTTGAATAAAGCCAGCGCCACCGAAAAAGGCTATCCATACCGCTTCTTAGAACTTTATGGTTCCAGGGAATAATCTATTCCCAGGAAGATCGATTATTTATGTCAACCTCCAATGAGCATTTCTGGTGGCAGCGCGGCGTTATTTACCAGATCTACCCGCGCAGCTTCATGGATTCAAATGGCGATGGTATAGGTGATTTGCAAGGAGTGATCAACCGCCTAGATTATCTCTCCATTACCCTGGGTGTGGATGCCATCTGGTTATCCCCCTTCTACCCCTCACCGATGGCTGATTTTGGTTACGATGTCTCTGACTATACGAATGTCGCACCGGTTTTTGGAGACCTGGAAACCTTCGATCAATTGGTGCTGCACGCCCACCAGCGCGGGCTTAAAATAATCATCGACTTTGTCCCCAACCACTCCTCCGACCAGCACCCCTGGTTTCAGAATTCACGCTCTTCGCGGCATAATCCACAACGTGATTGGTATGTCTGGGCCGACCCAAAACCAGATGGTTCCCCGCCCAACAACTGGCTGAGTGTATTCGGTGGTTCGGCTTGGGAATGGGATCAAACCACAAACCAGTATTACCTGCATTCCTTCCTCAAAGAGCAGCCAGACCTGAACTGGCGCAATCCGCAGGTCAAAGATGCAATGTTCGCCGCGCTCCGCTTCTGGTTAGATCGCGATGTTGACGGTTTTCGCATCGATGTGACTCATTTCATCATGAAGGATCCAGCCCTGCGCGACAATCCTCTCAAACCCACAGCGGACCGGACGATGCATAAGTCCCTTGGCGAATACGATTCGCAGATCCACATCCACGACCAGGGGCATCCAGATGTTCACCGGATTTACCGGGAGCTGCGCTTGCTTCTGGATGAGTACAGCCTCGATCAACCGAGGGTCTCGATTGGCGAAATTCATATATTCGATTGGGATAAGTGGGCCAGCTATTATGGCAGCAATTTGGATGAGCTGCATATGCCCTTCAACTTTCAGCTGCTGGGCGTCGAATGGCAGGCTCAAAAAGTCAGGAAAATTGTCGATTCTTTAGAAGCAGTACTGCCTCCTGGTGCCTGGCCTAATTATGTGCTCGGGAATCACGACGAAACCCGTCTGGCCAGTCGTCTCGGACCACTAGGAGCCCGGCTGGCAGCCATGCTTCTGCTCACTTTGCGCGGTACACCAACGCTGTATTACGGCGACGAGATCGGCATGACCGATGTGCACATCCCTCCTAAGAAACAGCAGGATCCTTGGGGAAAGCGGGTTCCAGGTTTGGGGAGAGATGGATGCCGTACGCCGATGCAGTGGGATGCTTCTACTCTGGCTGGATTTACCCCTCCCGGAACCCAGCGTACATGGCTGCCTGTTGCTGAAAATTTCCAGCAGGTTAATGTTGAGATCCAGTTGCATCAGCCTGGCTCATTATTAAACCTTTACCGAAAATTGCTGGCTTACCGTAAAATTGCACCTGCTTTGCAGATTGGCAACTACTATCCTATCGATGGAGTCCACGAGGATTGCTTCGCATTCCGCAGATACCATCCCGGTCACCCCCCACTAATCGTTGTGCTCAATTTCTCTGCTCAAGATTTGACCTTGGAACTCAGTGAACATGGGATTGGTTATATTGTCATTTCTACTAACCTGGACCGTGAAGAGAAGGTAGATTTGCCTGGATTGCACTTACGAAAGATGGAGGGATTAATGATTGAGGTTGATCGTTGATACCCGTGTATTATGCATTTTAGCAACGAGGTAAGAATAAAAAAATGAGCGACGAGTCTCTTTGGTATCTGGATGCTGTATTTTATGAGCTCAACGTACGCGCTTTCTTCGATCACAACACAGATGGTCACGGAGATTTGCGCGGACTTACTCAGAAGCTGGACTATTTGAAGGACCTGGGGGTAGACGCGATCTGGCTGCTGCCAATTTACCCCTCACCCCTACTGGACGATGGTTACGATATTGCTGATTATTATTCCATCCACCCGGATTACGGTGATCTGGAGGACTTCAAAACATTTCTCAATGCCGCCCACCAGCGCGGAATGCGGGTGATCACCGACCTGGTCTTGAACCACACTTCCGACCAGCATCGCTGGTTCCAATCTGCCCGGAATGGACGGGGTGACCCATACCATGACTATTATGTTTGGAGTGATGACGATCAGAAGTACGCTCAAGCGCGGGTCATCTTCCTGGATAGCGAACAATCCAATTGGACCTGGGATGAAAGCGCGCAGCGGTATTATTGGCACCGTTTCTATTCCAGCCAGCCCGATCTGAATTTTGATAACCCAGATGTCCGAGATGAAATGTTCAAAGTGGCTAAATTCTGGCTGGGAATGGGTGTGGATGGCTTCCGCGCCGATGCGGTTCCCTACCTGTTCGAGCGTGAAGGCACAAATTGTGAAAACTTGCCTGCTACCCATGCATATTTGAAAGAACTGCGTCACTTCATCGACCTATACTACCCTGGTCGCATCCTGCTTTGCGAGGCCAATCAATGGCCCAAAGATGTACGCAAGTATTTTGGCGAGGGGGATGAATTCCACATGGGATTCCACTTCCCGCTCATGCCGCGCATCTATATGGCTATTCGTAAAGGCGATGTATCTCCATTGATTTGGGTAATGGATCAGACTCCACCCATACCAGACAACACACAATGGTCCACGTTTCTGCGCAACCATGATGAGCTGACCCTGGAGATGGTCAGCGAAGAAGAACGCCAGTGGATGTGGGAGCAGTATGCTCCTGATCCAAGGATGCGATTAAACCTGGGTATTCGACGCAGATTAGCCCCTCTGCTGGATAACGACCGCCGCAAGATAGAACTGGCTTATTCACTGCTTTTCACCCTTCCAGGATCACCGGTTATCTACTATGGAGATGAAATCGGGATGGGAGACAACATCTGGCTCGATGACCGCAGCGGGGTGCGAACCCCCATGCAATGGAGTAATGACAATAATGCAGGGTTCTCAGCTGCACCCTTTGAGAGTTTATACTCTCCCCTGATTGATGAAGGCGAGTTCAGTTTTTCGAAGGTCAATGTAAGCCAGCAGGAACAAGACCCTAATTCATTGCTCAATTGGATTCGCAAACTTCTCTGTATCCGTAAACAAAATCCTGCCTTTGGTCAGGGCAACTTGCAAATACTTCCCTGCGAAAACATGTCCATTCTTGCATTCCTCAGAGAGTCCAAACAACAAACTTTGCTGATCCTTCACAATCTTTCTCCAGAAACCCAACGATTCACTCTTGACCTAACGCAATTCCAAGGTTTAAATTTGGTCGGTTTATTACAGGTTGAGAATTCGGTATTAATTTCCACACCAGAATACCATTTCGAATTACCTTCCCGAAATTATCAGTGGTTAAATCTGATTGATGAGTGATTCAAGGAGCTTTGGGAAAAACCATAACTCGATGGAGGTTCTATTGCCAACTTCCTAATCGAAGAGACATATCAAGGCATAATACCTGCTCGCTTTTCGCATCCCTATAAGGGATTTATATTAGTGATTGAGATATTATCAATTAGACTCGCCTCCATGCCTGAATGTGATTGTTAACCCCATGAAAGATCGGTGGCTTGAACAGCAGACGCAAATCTCATATTCAAAATTAGAACTCCTACTGGACGAACGTTTTTCTGCCTTCTCCGAAACCAATGCTGAGGGTTGGTATGTACTCAAATCACGATTTGAGATGCATTTCCCTCAATTATTCCAGTTGTATTTCTCATTGTACAAAAACCATTCCAATTTTTACTTCCATTTAGAGGATCTCGTGATCAGAATCGTCCAATCGTGGATTGAGCGATCTGATGAGTTAAAAAGTTTGGATGCAACCCGGGAGAGCGATCCACTATGGTTCCAATCTAATCAGATGTTGGGGGGTGTGTGTTATGTTGACCTCTTTGCTGGTAACCTAGAGAAACTCCAAGAAAAGATCCCTTACTTCAAAGAACTTGGATTGACCTACCTGCACTTAATGCCACCTTATCTAGTTCCTGAAGACGAAAATGACGGCGGCTATGCTGTCAGCAGCTATAGAGAAGTCAACCCTGCATTGGGCACCACCCAGGATTTAGCGGAACTGGCCAA
>DAOVCZ010000043.1 GCA_030669775.1 Chloroflexota bacterium
TTATCCGAAGCACCTATCCCTTGCATATCTTGCGATTCTGTTTTTCGAGTCAAGTAGTTCCTCCGTCTATTAATGAATCAAATGACTCGTATAAAAACCCAGAGCCTTATCAAGCCTGCTGCGTGCGGCAATATAGTGCACCATCGTTTCTTGGTAATCTGCGACGCTATTATCCTCAACCAGCTGAGATTCTTCCATCAGAAATCTGATATGTTCGATTTCTTGGAACAATCGGCGTTGGCGAAGCACAAGCAGCGTACGCACCAGGTCCTCAAGCACTTTATCTTCGTTTGGATCCAACTTCTCAGTTTTCATCAGCAGCTGATCTGCCAGCTCCATAAGAGGCAACGACAAGCTATTTTGGACGAATAACTGCGGTTCAGAATGATCCTGTTTCAAAGAATCATCGACCAGCTGTAATAAGGCCTGGTGATCGCTGGATTGGAAATCATCTATGGATATCCGGTTGAGTCCATTTTCCTGTAAGGCGCGATCTACCCGGTAGACCAGATCTGGGCGACGGAGCAGAACACTCAGGCAATGTGCTTCCAATAATTCTGGTGTTGCATGGATCGGCAAATCTCCGCTTAATGATCCCTCAACCCCCGCTGATGCAGGACCTGGTCGCAAATTAGCGCGTCGGCGCCTAGATTTGGGAGCCGCGGTCTCGGTAAACGCTCTTTCATCTACCTTTAATAGGCGTGCTAAACGTTGGCGGTATGCTTCCCTTTCTACCGAGTCAGGTACATCCGAAATCAATGGTAAAACTTGATTGGCGATTTGGGATTTCACTTTAGGGTCATCAAGATCCTGTTCTTTAGCCAAAGTCTCCATAACGTGTACCACAATCGGGCTTGCTTCGGCAACAATTTGCTCCCATTGGGCAGCATCCTGCGAAACGACTTCATCGGGATCAAGACCATCGGGTAAAGTCGTCACTCGGATGTCCGCTTTCAAGCGTGCTTCACTACCTAACAAACCACGGGCATCAAAAACGGGGTCCGACTCCCGGTCGAGCGCTTGCCGTGCGACCTGTAAACCACGCAAGGTGGCTTTATCCCCAGCAGCATCTGCATCCAGTGCTAAGACTATGCGGCGGGAAAAACGCTTGAGCAATCTCAGTTGATACTCGGTGAGAGCAGTTCCCATCGGAGACACAGCGTTGGGAAACCCTTCCTGATGCAGAGCAATCACATCCAGATAGCCCTCTACAATCACGACCTGATCTTGCGTACGGATTTCCTTTTTTGCCCTGTCTAGCCCATATAGGATGTGCCCTTTATCAAACAAGACTGTTTGTGGAGAATTGAGAAACTTTGGTACGTCCTGAGGATTAATTATCCGGGCTCCAAAACCTGCCATGCGGCTTCGTTCATCGCGAATTGGAAACATGATCCGGTGACGAAAACGATCATAAACTGCTGCTCTATCAGACCTTTCAACGTTCTCACGTTCGGTGAGCAACCCGCTGGCTATCAAATCCTCCTGATCATATCCCTTTGAAGTAAAGTGTTTGAAACCAGCATCCCAGGAATCAGGCGCGTATCCAAGGCCAAAAATCTCAATCGTTTCATCGTTTAATTTGCGTTCTTGGTGCAGGTACTCTAAGACAGGCTTTCCTGCAGGTGTGTTGAATAAATTATGGCGATAAAACGCGACCGCATCTTCAAGCAAGTTTCGTAGATGGTCATGCTCTTCAACCGCCTCTTGTTCTTTCGGAGTCAGCGGTTTGAGTTCCACACCGGCACGATCAGCCAAATTTCTCAACGCTTCGCTGAAGTCCCATCCTTCTTTCTTCATCACGAAGCCGAAGATATCCCCACCTTCATTACACTGACCAAAACAACGCCAGGTGCCTGTCTCAGGGAAAACAACAAAAGCCGGCGTGCGGGTATTGCTGTGAAAGGGGCAGAAACCAGTATAGTTTTTACCCGACCGCCGCAACTGGACTGTCTCGGAAACCAGATCTACGATATCAACACGGTTTTTAATCTCATCTATAGTGGACATTCTCAACCTGATCTTTGTCTTTAGAAACCTTAATTCTTAAAACCCCTAGCCAGGAATTGGTTTCGTTTCCCTTATTCAGCAGATATCTCCAAAAAAAACCATCGAATAAAAGAGGGGCTCAATTATACCAGTTGAGATATGGCTCATTCCGAAATGATATCGACCCTTCAAGGTTATTAGTTCACTTTCCATCTGCATTAGATTATTACTATCAAAACCGAAAACAATTATAATTATTTTTATATGAATACTACCTCTTATGACGAAGCCTATATCTCTGTCGATGTCGAAACCGCAGGCCCAACCCCGAGCCGTTATTCACTGCTTTCCATCGGCGCCTGTTTGGTATCACAACCTCAGAGATCGTTTTATATTGAACTGCAACCGGTAAACGACGAGATGCTGCCCGAAGCATTTGCCATTCATGGGCTCTCAATCGAGGCTTTAATAGATAAAGGGGTTCCACCCTCCGAAGCAATGGCTCTTTTTGAATCCTGGCTGGAGGAAGTTGTACCTGAAGGTCAGGTTCCGGTATTTGTAGCTTTCAACGCCCCCTTCGATTGGATGTTCATCAGTGATTACTTTCACCGCTATCTAGGACGTAATCCCTTCGGTCACGCGGCACTTGATATCAAGGCTTACTATATGGGTTCCACCGGATCCTCCTGGAAAGAAACATCAATGAGAAATGTCTCTCAAGATTATTTAGATGGTCGTAATATAAGTCACAACGCTGAGGAGGACGCACTTGACCAGGCAAAAATTTTTACTCGCTTATATGAAGAAGCTAGAAATTCATAAGCGCTGTAACAAAACTTTTACCAAAACGTATTAAGCTGTGAAAGTTGGGAAACAGCTCAGAGAAATTGATTTATCCCCACCTGGGTGTTCATCCAACCAGACTAAAAGTTAAAAATTTATTCCGGTTTATTTATTAATCACAGACTATCGATATTTCAAAGGAGAATCCAAAAATGGGCGACAAGAGATCTTCCAGCGCTTCTATGGAATTGAACCTGATCATTGAATCAGCCAAACAGCTTGGAGTAGAAATCAGCGAGACAGAAGCTTTACAATGGCTATCTGCTATGGCAGTGGACTCTGATGCGGAAATTTCTATGGACCTCGACACAGGTGTATTTGGGCACAAAGTTGTGATGTTGGATTTCAGCCCCAATGAGCTGGCGCGTTTCCGGGAGATCGGTCGCCTGGTCGAGTTCAAGGACCAACCTGGTGCTGTGGAAACAGCACTGGCCCTTTCCGGCTCATCAGCCCAATCGAAGATCCAGACATATCCAGGAGATTGTGATTATTTCGAACGCGTCAACATCATCACTGAGACCCGGGATGAAGCCTGCCAGATTCTGGCCAAGATCATGCGGGAAAAAGCGCTAGATACTTTAAAGGGACCAACCTGGCAGTTGATCGAGGTCAAATTCGGTTCTTACTCTCACGATATTGTCAAAGGTGACGACCTGATAAAGAAGGGTTCTCCTATATCATGGACGCCTCCAGAAATCCAGGCCGGAAAAATCGAAGGTTTCCGCCCGGATGGCACGGAAGCGGTTGTTCTTTGGGATGAGGCGGCAGTTGATCCGGGATGGTGCAAACTGGATTGGGTGATTGCCGATCCAGCCAGGGGGAGATTGGCAAATGCAAGTAATATGTTAGACGTTACCTGGGAAGCGCCAGATGGCAGCATCACGCCGCTCGACAATTATCTGGATGCTTATTTCCAGGAGGTTTATCTGGAAGCTGAATCGATGCCCATCTTTTCAAAGCTGATGAAACATGTCTCCCCGGATGCCTTGGATGATTATGTCACCCAACTCGAAAAAGAAGTCAACAAGTATTTGACCAAAGACATCAATTATGGAAAAGCGGCTAAACGTATGTATAACGTTTTTCGCCTGACTGGTCGCTATGGGGAAGCAGTGTTCCTGCGCGAGTTGTTCGACGAACCGACAACCATGCTCTACCAGGTATGGTCCTTGATCCGGACCATCGACGATAGTTTTTTTCCAGGATCACAAATCTCGATAGATCACGTGCTATCACAGGCAGATCAATTGATCATCTCTGTCATCGAAGCCTTGGAAGGTGACCAGGAAACAGAGATCGTCCGCCATTTGTTAACTCTACGTGACAGCCTGACTCGCCAGGAGCCTACTGAGCATCTCTCAGCAGAAGCAGAGGCTGCGCGTGAACATGTGATTAATATTGTTAATAATTTCTTCTACGAAAAGATGAACTCGATTCCCACCATCAAGTCATATATGGATGAGTTTCATTAGAAAAAAGCTGGTCTTAATCACATGATCCCAGTTTAAAATCCTTCCAGCCTTGACATATCCACCACCCCATCCGCCAGGGCTGCGATACGCTGCAACACACCCAGCCGGTTATGACTCAATAACTCGTCATCTACCATCACCAGAACCTGATCGAAGAATTGGTTGATATCTGGTATCAGTGGGATGAAAGTATTTAAGAAGTCATCAACTGAACCCGGGCTGCGTGGCTCACTCTCTGCTGTCACCAGAGAGTGGTAAAGCGCACGTTCAGCAGATTCCACAAACCTTTTTTCATCAACTGGATAGATTTCGGTGAGGTCGCGGGTAATGCGCACGCAGCGAGCATAAGCTGGAAGAATTTCATTCCAATCAGAGCGTTCTATCCAGTCTCTCAGCGCTTTTACCGCATATGCAGCCCGGCTTGGATTGTGACCCTGGGCAGACAACACTGCATCAACCACATCAAATCGTTCACCGGTTTCAAGCAATAGATTTCGCTGCCTCTCAATGATGAAACTCAGGCACTCCACCAGGTTTGCCTGGCTCATTTCACGCGGCAAACGCTTCGCTGCTGCCTGTAATGCGGCGCGCAGATCAAAATCCAGATCCCAGTCGATTAGATTCCCAACCACACCAAGGGCTGCACGGCGCTGTCCGAAAGGATCTTTCGCTCCAGTGGGAGCCAGTCCAACTGCAAACAAACCTGCCAGGGTGTCGAGCCGGTCAGCTAATCCAACAGCCAGCCCAGGTAAAGATTCTGGTGCTGAATCACCCGCAAAACGCGGCAGGTAGTGATCGAAGATCGCATCAGCGACCGATTCGAGCTCTCTAGATTTTAGGGCGTAATAACGCCCCATGATCCCCTGCAGGGAAGTCATTTCCACCACCATATGAGTAACCAGATCCGCTTTACACAACTCGGCCGCACGCTGCCCAACCCGCACCTGTTCGGAATCTAATCCAATTTGTGAGGCTAAATCGACTACCAGCCTTTGAATTCTATGCGTCTTTTCAAGCATCGAGCCCAAATCTGCCTGGAAAGTCAAGGTGCCCAGCTGCGGTAAGTAATCCTCCAAGGGTTGCTTAATATCATCACCGATAAAGAAGGCTGCATCCGCGAACCTGGCCCGGATGACATGCTCGTTCCCCTCAATGATCAGATCCGGCTCTTGGGAGTTGTCAGATTCACCACGATTGCTGACCGCAATAAAATATGGCAGCAGCTGCCCGTTCTTCTGCACGGGAAAGTACCGCTGGTGCTTCTTCATGACCGAAATTAAAACCTCATCCGGCAGTTCCAAGTAGTTTGCATCGAAGGAGCCGCGCACCCCCAAAGGTGCCTCCACCAGATTGGTCACCTCAGTTAGCAAGTCTGCATCGACCACCGCCGTACCCCCAATTTCTTCAGCCAAAATACCCACCTGCTCACTGATTCGCTGCGAGCGCTCCTCCTGGTCCAGGAGGATGCCCTGATCGGCCAGTGAAGCAAAATACTCCTTTGGAGAACGCACCTCGATCTGCTCAGGATGGCAAAAACGTAATCCGCGAGTGGTATTTCCTGAGGATATTCCAGCGAAAGTAAAATTCAGCAGCTGTTCGTTGAAGAGCGCCAGCAGCCAGCGGATGGGTCTTGAAAAAGCGACATTGCTGCTGTTCCAGCGCATAGACTTCCCAAATCGCAGAGAGGCGATCAGGTCCGGAAGCTGTTCTACCAACACTTCAGCAGCTGGGCGCCCCTCAGAACGGACAACTGCTACGGCATACTTACCACCATCCATTTCACGCACCTGCAGATCACTTACGTGTACTCCCTTGCTGCGGGCAAAACCTTGCGCAGCGGGAGTCGGCTGGTCTTCTGCATCGAAAGCACGCTCGGCTGGAGGTCCTTTAACAACTTTTTCCTCATCAGGTTGGGAAGGCGCTAGGTCGCTAACACTGACAACCAGGCGTCTTGGGGTGCCCAAGATTCGCACCTCGCCATGCGCCAGACGGGCTTTAGCCAATAAGGCTTGAATACCCTTTCCTAATTGCTCCAGCGCTCCCGAAAGATCAGCTGAGGGGAGCTCTTCTGTGCCAATCTCGAGCAGGAATGGTCCTGGCTGGCTTTCAATTGTGGTTTTTGAGGTAGGCACTTTCTGCGGGCTCCCCTGCCCACGGTCCTCCGAGGAGAGTTCCATGTCCTCATCCAACCAGGGAAACTCTAATCGTTGGCGTTCTTCTAAGTATGCCTCGGTAATTTTACGGGCTACTTCCCGCATACGACCGAAGAATGCCTGGCGTTCGGTAACACCAATCGCTCCCCGCGTATCGATGACATTAAATGTATGCGAGCACTTGAGCAGATAATCATAGGCTGGCAGCACCAACCCACTCTCCAGAGCAAGTTCAGCCTCAGCTTCATATAACTCGTACATCTGCCGCAGGCGTTGGATATCTGCCAACTCAAAGTAATACTGGCTGTGCTCCCGCTCAGCCTGCAAATTTACATCCCCGGCGGTTAAATTTTTCTGGGGTAAAACCGCCTGCTGCGGAACCGTGTTCCACCGAATGTCCTGAAAGCCGTGAACGCGCTGCAATACAATGGCAATGCGATCGAGTCCATAGGTGATTTCCACGGCTACAGGATCGATGTTGATGCCTCCTGCCTGCTGGAAGTAAGTGAATTGGGTGATCTCTTGTCCGTCGAGCCATACTTCCCAACCTAATCCCCAGGCACCGATAGCTGGTTGTTCCCAGTTATCCTCCACGAAGCGGATATCATGCTGAAGAGGATCAATGCCCAATGCCTTTAAGGAATCGAGATATATCTCCTGGGGGTTGCCAGGGTCAGGTTTTAATATCACCTGAAATTGGTAGTGCTGCTGCATACGGTTGGGGTTCTCGCCGTAGCGACCATCATCCGGACGAATACCCGGTTCGACATAAGCCACATTCCACGGCTCAGGTCCCAAAACGCGCAGGAATGTGGCTGGGTTCATCGTCCCCGCCCCAACCTGGGTGTAATAGGGCTGCCAGATCAGGCAACCTAGATCGGCCCAATAATTCTGCAAGGTGATTATTATGGATTGGAAATCAAGCGCTTTTGTCATCTTGGTTATGGTCTACTCAGAATTAAATTTGATAAAATCCTACGTACTTATTAAGAATTATAACCTCTCAATCTGGCGCTGTTCATTTACACAATTACTCCCCATGGGTGCCGTTTACCTTCCGGGTCAAAGTTAGCTGTTCAGCAAAATCTGGTTTGAGGCAGGCTTGTGTTGGTTTTCAATCTGTTGCAGGGACAGCCTCAACGTGGGAAGTTTCAACGTAGGTTTGCGAAGTGAAGTATGTCAGCATATAACCAATAATGCCGGCCAGAAGGGAGGCGACCAATATGCCGGCCTTGGCTTCATCCAATAAATCAGGATTGCCCCTGAAAGCGTTGCCAGCAATGAAGATCGACATGGTAAAGCCAATGCCAGCTAACCAGCTGGCGCTGAATATCTGACGCAAACTGACATTGCGAGGCAGGTCCGCCAGACGCAAACGGACAGCAATCCAGGTAAACAGCGTAATGCCGATCGCTTTCCCAAAGACAAGACCCAGAACAATACCAACGCTCACCATACCCAAGAGGCTCTGATCAAATTCAAGCACCACACCGGCATTAGCCAGAGCAAAGATAGGCAGGATCAGGTATGTAGTCCAAGGGTGCAAGCCATGTTCCAGGCGTTGAGCAGGCGACTGCATGCGGTCGGCAACCGTTTCAAGTGTCTGGGCGGCAACCTGAGCTCGATTTGTCGACTGGGCTGAAGGAACTTTAAATTCATCAAGGACAGAGACACACTGGGCCAGTAAAGCCCGTGTATTAGGAACTCCCCAAGTCGGGATGGTGGCAGCCAGCAAAACTCCGGCGATGGTGGGATGGATACCTGATTCGAGGAAGGCAAGCCAGAGACCAATGCCCAATATGGCATACGGTAATGGTGAATAGACACGAGCCCGATTGAGGCCAATCAATACAACCAAAATCACGGCTGCGATCAAAAGGCTGATCCAGTGGATATCAGATGAATAGAATATTGCCAGCACCAAGATCGCACCGAGATCGTCGGCGATTGCTAGTGCAGTAAAGAATATTTTTATTGAAAGCGGGGCTCTGCTCCCCAGGAGAGCTAAAATTCCCAGAGTAAAGGCGATATCGGTTGCCATGGGTATCCCCCAACCCTGTTCCCCAGGTCCACCAGCGTTAAATATCAGGTAGATGGCCGCCGGAACTAGCATTCCTCCGAATGCCGCGGCGAGAGGCAGAATTGCCCGTCTGGGTCTTGATAGCTCACCCGTTGTAAGCTGGCGTTTAATCTCCAGACCAACCACAAAGAAGAATATCACCATCAGCCCATCGTTGATCCACTCAATGAGCGGCAGGCTGAAAGCGGATTGACCAAATCCAAGAGCTAGTTCGGTCTCCCAAAAATGGAAATAGGTATCTGAAATGGATGAGTTTGCCCAGAGCAACGCCAGAATCGCGCTGATCAATAGGATAATACCGCCTGAAGCTTCGATGCGGACGAACTCCTGAGCCAGCAATCTTACCTGAACACCCAACGGTTTCTCCACCGCATCGATCAGCGATTCCAGATCCCAGGCTCCATCATAGCGCACACCATTGATAAAGAAACTGGGGGTGCCATTAACACCGCTGCGGATACCACTTTTGAAATCTTCTTTTACCCGCTCAGCGTAAACGTTTTCATCTAAATCGTGCTTGAAGCGATCAAGATCGAGATCGAGTTCGGCCGCGTATTGAAGCAGGTGAGTTTCATCCAATGCTTCCTGGTGCTCAAGAATAAATTCCTGCATCTCCCAGAATTTACCTTGCGCACCGGCAGCTTCTGCGGCTTCAGCAGCCAGCTGGGAATGGACATGCGAGGTTCTGATTGGAAAGTGACGGAAAACATAACGCACCCGTCCACCTAGTCGACGGCGTAACTCGCGTATGACTGGGTTGACCTGCCAGCAGTATGGACACTCCAGATCCCCATACTCAACTAACGTCACAGGGGCATCCGCTGGACCTAATACATGGTCACGCTCACCAACAGGCTCCGCCAGCTTGGCAGCAGAAGTGGTTGCCATTGCTCGTCCCCTTTCAGCTCGTGATCGACTCTAGTGCAGATAAAATGCCATCAGCTCCCGGATTGATGCCTGGTGGAGAGATGTAACTCCACTGGATGACCCCCCGGGCATCGATAACAAACAATGCCCGCTCGCAAAGACCGGCTTTATAATCATAGACACCATATTTCTTGGCGACCTCACCTTTCGGCTCGAAATCCGACAACAAAGGAAAATTCAGATTGCGATCATCCGCAAAAGCACGATGGCTCCATTGCCCATCAACAGAAATTCCCAAAAGCTGGGCTTTATATTCTTCAAACAGAGGCAGGACTTCATTATATAGGACCATTTGGTCCCCACAAACAGGACTCCAATCAGCAGGATAGAATGCCAGGATCACCGGTTTGCCCCGAAAGTCAGCCAGTGTAACATCTTCGCCGGAAGAATCGACCAGCGAGAAATCGGGTGCCTGGGATCCAGCTGGGAGAACTTGCTCAGGATATGCATTCCCAATTGATCCTGGAGATTCTTTTAAAAGAGAATTCTGATTGTCTTTCTTCCTAAACCAGGTCACAAACTTTCCTCCTGAATAATCAGGGAATAATAACCACTAAATTTCAATTCTGATAATCTTACCACTTATCGAAATCCAGCACACGTAATCCATCCGGTTACCTGTTCCTTTGTTTCATTCTGTTCCAATGTAGGTTTTTCTCTAAGAATCATGATAAACCTAAGCTGCATAACTTCCTTTTGCAATTCCATCCCATGTCTTCCAGACTGGTGCATTTAGCAAAAGAGCTGCCCGTTAGGGACAGCTCCGTGCATACCTTGGCGAAAGAAAAACAGCCTTCGCTATGGATTAGGGGATCTCTCCGGCTAATTCTTTCTCAATCACCTGCTGGAAAATCTCGAACGGCTGGGCTCCGACCACGGCGATCCCGTTGATGAAAAACGTTGGGGTGGAACGAACTCCCAAATTCGCGGCGAAGTCGAAATCAGACTGGACTTCCTGCTGGTAGCGTCCGCTTTCAATACACTCTTGAAAAGCCTCCTCATCCATTCCCAGCTGGCTGGCATACCCCTGGTACGCCTCTGGGTTCAAGCCAAGCTCCATGCTGAACAGTTTATCGTGGTAATCCCAGAAAACACCCTGTTCATTGGCACAATTGGCTGCTTCCGCAGCTGGTTTGGCATTGACATGAATGCTCTCCAGTGGGAAATCTCGATATATAAAACGAATTTGATCCCCGTAGGTATCGATTATCTGTGAATAAACTTCTGAGTGCCACTGTCGGCAGTATGGGCATTCGTAATCACTGAATTCGACAATCGTAATTGGTGCATCTTCTGAACCGAGAAACGGGTCATCATCTACTGGGACATCATAGCGCAC
>DAOVCZ010000187.1 GCA_030669775.1 Chloroflexota bacterium
AAACCAGGGAAACTTTCCGGGTTGGTTAAATCCTGATCTATGAGAGAAGGAAGCATATCGATCAGCTGCTGGTAAACCTGGGTGGATTCCTCCAGCACCTGCTTGAGTGGTTGTTTCCGGACTTCTTCATAGATAGCAGCGTTCCGCTCGTCAGTGGGTAAATTCCACAGATCAGAACCGACCAGGGCGTGTGCTTTGACCAGGCCGGTCATCTCCTTTTCGTGCCAGGTGATGTGGGCGATGATGTCCTTGACCGACAATTGGCCTACGACTCCCGACGGGGTCAATCGCTCCAAATCGATTTGCTCAACAAGTGCTCCCAGATTGCTCGATCGCGTTTAACCTCGTCAATCAATTCTTGAATGGTGGGGGATTGTTCCATGTTGTGCCTCTACCTAATTGGTGAAAGAGATGAATGCAGTTTATCATATTCTTCTTGATGGTTTAGGGAACAAATTCTTCCAAATTATATTTAGCCGCGTATATAGACCAACAGCATTTTCCATACGATCGGTATAACTGTATTCATAACGCCATCATCAAGAACCTCACGCTGTGCTTCAAGGGCAGCGATGGTCTCTGCGAGTCGATAGCGATCGCTATTCATGCTGATGTACTAGGTAGTTAACGTTCCTGGTTTTAGGGTAGTTGAAATTTATCCAATAAACTTTCTCTCTCTTTCAGCCCTGCTTGAATATCAATAATATCTAGTAGTTTCAAGTAATGAATTTTGTGAATTATTTGTATTATGTGCCGATAGCAATTGGAGGATCGATCCATTCCTTAATTATCGCAATACCAAATCCTGCCCAATTTTTATAGGGATATTCGAAGATATGAAATTGATGTTTCTTTGTGAAGGGAATCCATTCATTGCCATCCCAAAAAGCCATTTTTATGCGGTCCATGCTGCCAGCAGCTTCAAGGTCCTTAGCTGTATAGAAAATTTTTAACTCTATTGGTGGATCAAAATCCAGCACAGGATCATTTGGGGGAGCGGTTTCGACAATATCGATTTCATTGACCTCACGCTTGAATTTAAAATTTTTCTGAGGATTCTTCTGATTACCCTTTGCCTTGTAAGAAACTCCCTTAACCTTGATCTTCTTACCACTGACTTGTTTTGGAACCATCACCATGACACCTATTTTTGTGAAAATAAACCTTTTAATTTGATTCATGATCTAAACCTCCTCATAAAATTAAACAAGATTATTGTCCGACATCATTTTTATAGCCTGATTTTCTGGAAATGACTCTAAAAACGTCTCTCGCCACTCTGGATCGCTGATCTTGTCGGCCCGCTCCATCATTTGTTGGTAACCATACTTAATACTCTCCTGCCTCCTTTCTTCATCCCCAATTTGTTCAAAGACGTTCGCGCAAGTCAGGAATGTTAGAATTGGGAACTCCAGCCCTTGAGGACCATGTTCTTCCAGGTAATCCCAAATCTCCTGCGCATGTTTTCTGGCCTTATCCAGTTGGCCTACCTCAATCTCACAGCGCGCCATCCCAGACAGCGCGTCCATGGCATACCCGGGGGCGCCGATCTGCTTGAAAGTCTCCCAGGCAACGTTATAGTTTTTATCAGCGCTCACATAGTCACCTGAACCTTCAAAAGTCAAACCTAAATAGGATTGGCAGGCGGCGAGTGCAAAGGTGTCGTTGATCTCCCGGCAGGTGACCAGTGTTCTCTCAAGGAAATCGCGCGCTTTCTGGTATTTGCCCAGACGGAAATAGGTCAACCCCAGGTTGAGCTGGTTGTAATTGATCAGGCGCGGGTTTTCTAACGCTTCAGCGAGCTCTAAAGAGCGTTTGAAGGTATTTTCTCCACGATCGTAAAATCCAGATTGGGTGTAGATATAGCCCAGGTTGATCATGCTGGTAGCTTTGATGTTGTGTTCACCTATGCGATCTAAGATGGCTACCGATTCTTCGATCAACCGGACTGCGCGCGAGATATCCACTAATTGGTAATATACCGAAACATTCCCCAAGGTCTTGGCTCTAGTGTCGTCATCATCTAGTTCGCGGGCGTATTTAAGCGCCAGATCAGCGGTCTCATGGGCTTCGTCCATTTCCCCGAGGAAGGTCAGGCAGACGACTTTCAATCCCAGGATCAACGTCTCAACCAATCGATTGCCTGCCTCCCTGGCTGCGTCCAGCGCTTTTTCGTATGCCTGGAGCTCTTTTTGATAATGACCCTGTGAGCTGAAAAAATAACCCTGCCGGTAATACGCTTGGGCTAATAGGTTGTCATCATCCATCTTCTTAGCTAATTTGATCAGTTCCTGGTCGTCGGCCATCCTGGCTTCTGTATCTCCTAAAATACCCAATATCTCATCATGTCCGGAGAGCACCTGCCAGCGTTTTTCCAGGTCATCGGGGGGGAGCAACTCCAGAGATTGCGCCAGGTAATCGCGAGCTTCCTGCATGGCGACCTGGGCTTTGGCGCGCATTCCAGCACGGTAGAACCAATCCGACGCAGAAACATTACTCCCCGCGACGAGATAGTGATTGGCGATCACGGCAGCATATTCCTCAGATCTGGCGCTGGCTTGGGTTGCTGCCACCAACCAATCGGCAGTCAGACCGTGGTAAATGAGTCTTTCACGCTTGAGGATCGTCTCGTAAATGACATCCCGAAACATGACGTGCTTGAAGCTGTATTCTAAGGTTCCAGCGAAGGCGGATTCCTCTCGGCTGAAGATCAACTCTCGATCCCATAAAGATTGAAGGCTTTCGCTGGTAAGAGAGGCTAGATCTGTCTTTGCAAACACCCCTGAGGCTTCACTCACCTGATGTATAGTTTGATCCCAAAAATCCTTCCCGATCACGGCTGCCAGCTGCAAGACTCGTCTCTCTGCAGCTGGTAGGCTGTCCAGGCGCGCTTGCAGCACGCCGGTCAGGGTTGCGGGTACCTCGACTTGAGCCAGGCTGTGCGGCTCAACCCGCCAGGTTGGTTCCCCTTTTATGATCACGCCGGTGTCAAAGAGCATCTTTAGCAATTCTTCTATGTAAAATGGATTGCCTTCGGCATTGCTGATTACCATCTCTCGTAGCGCGTCTGGGATCTGATCGACTTTTTGCAGGATTTCATCCACCAGCTGTTTGCTTTCGGATTTCGTGAGCGGCTGCAGTTTGATTAATTTATGAAATTCTTGCTCGCTGCTCCAGGATGGTCGCCGTTCGAACAGAGTGGTCCTGGTGACACATACGATCAGTAAGCTGATTTGGGGAGTGATGAATCCGATCTCATTGATCAGATCAAGCGAGCTGTCATCCACCCAATGCAGGTCCTCGATCAAGACGATTGCCGGATCTACCTCGGATAATCCTTTGAAGTATTCCACCAGGTATCTGGTGGCTTGCTCGCGCAGCTGCTGGGGATTATCGAGTACACCCTTTAGAGATGGGCATTGGCTACAGTCAAATCCAAGCAGTTGGCCGATAAAATGTGTTCGCTTATGCCCAATTTGACCGGTGCCGAATATCTCACCAAAGCCGGTTTCAAGCTTCTCGAGCATGATTTCGTTGGAATCGCTGTCGAGAATTTCAAATCGGAAGGCGAACATGTCCCGCCACATCGCGTATGGCTGGCTTTGGATATCCTGGCGGCCTCGTCCCAGGAACAGCCGAATATATTCCGGTAAAAATTCTTCCCAATTCTGGTATTCGAATAAGAGGCGTGATTTTCCAAGACCGGCTTCGCCACTGATGGTGATCATCTGACCCTGGCCAGCTGTGATTGCAGTCTGGCGCGCATTCTGCAGATGTTTGAACTCGGATTCCCGACCGATCATGCGGGTCTCGATGCCTTCCACCCCGCGTGTATAAATCCGTAAGGTTCGTGGTTTAACACCCAACACCTGGTACACAGGTACCGGCTGGTCAAAACCTTTGGCTGTGATCGGCTCTAAAGGTTCGATATCAAAGATGCCGCGAATATGGCGGTAGCTGTCATCTGAAATTAGTAATCCACCTGGGGGGGCCGCGCTCTCTATGCGTGTGGCTAGGTTAACCGCGCTGCCCATCAGCGTATCTTCTGCTTCGGTGGTTCCGCCCACCGCCACCAATCCAGTGTTGACCCCCACCCGCACCTGGAAATCTTGGATTTGCCATTCTTCACGCAGCTCACCATCCAGTTGTTGAGCGACCGACAGGATGTCTAAACCGGCGCGAACAGCTTGCTCAGGGTCGTTTTCGTGTGATTGCGGTGATCCAAAAACCGCTTTGAAGCCATCCCCCATGAAACGCGTCACATGCCCGGTGTGCTGCTCAACTGGTTTGGCCAGACGCTGTAAAGCATTGTCAAAAATATCGCGCGTGTCTTCCGGGTCGAGGTGAGAGGCGACCTTGGTCGATTCGACGATGTCTGTGAAGAGGATCGTGACCTGCTTGCGCTGCTGAACGGGAAAACCGGACTGGGCCTCGAGCTCGCCAATTTTCTCCTGCAGCGGGAGT
>DAOVCZ010000045.1 GCA_030669775.1 Chloroflexota bacterium
TTGCCAGACTCGGGGATCTTCACGCTTCCTCCATCAACCATGGCTTTCACAGCCATCGCCGTACCGTTGACGATTGTCGCGGTGGCAGCGGTAGTTTATTTTCAACGTGGCCAGGAAGCTCAATACAATATCCACTTCTCCTCGGCTCAAGAGGCTGCAAAACTAGCAGAGATAAAGACAGATCCCAAAGAGCAAAGATTAGCCTGGGAAACTACATTGCTGCATCTGAACAACGCAGAGCTTTACCAAAGCACTGAGGAATCGCAGGATCTACGGATGCATGCTCAAGGGATAGTGGATGACCTCAATGCGATCGAACGCCTCGATTTCCGCCCTGCAATCGTCGACCAGCTCGAAGAGACCGCCCAAATCACGCGCCTGGTAACAAGGGATGACAGCCTATATATGCTCAATGCGACCGATGGCGTAGTTGAGCGAGCTATCCTGACCAATGAAGGATACCGTATTGATACAACCTTCCAATGTGGACCAGGTCCCTATGGCGGATTTATTGTCGGAGCCATTATCGATATTGCCCCGATGCCATTTGGAAATGATCTCCAAGCCACGATCATGGGGATAGATGGCAATGGAAACTTATTACGCTGCATTCCCGGAGCTACACCTCTGGCTTCGCCTATGGAACCGCCTGATATTAATTGGGGCACCCCGCGAGGTATAACCATCGATGGCAATGACCTCTATGTCCTCGACCCCCAAACCAATGCGGTGTGGATATATCGGGGTATGGACGTCTCCCAAGCGCCCAGGTTATTCTTCGATCAGCAAATTCCTCCCATGCAAGATGTCATTGACATTGAAATTAATCAAAACGACCTCTATCTACTTCATGAGGACGGTCACTTGACCACATGTGTTTATAGTACCTTGGCAACCTCGCCCACCCGCTGCAAAAACCCGGAGATTTATACTGATCCTCGTCCAGGTCGTCAGAGTGGTCCCTTCATTGAGGATACCTTCTTCTCCCAAATTCAATTCTCCCCACCTCCCGAGCCAACCATTTACTTGCTCGATCCAAACTCGCGAGCTATCTATCGATTCAGCGTCCGCCTGACCCTAGACCGTCAGTTCCGTTCACACGAAAACATGCCAGAAGGACCTGCTACAGCCTTTACGGTCAATCGCAGCAATCACACGGTTTTCCTGGCTATCGGGGACCAGGTGTATTACGCACCCTTACCTTAATTCCGTAAGTCAAAAACCAATCTGGTTAAAGTAAAAAAGAGTCAATATCACCGGGATAATGGGCATCGCATTTGGTTTAACTGCCACTCGATGCCTAACAATTATCGGGATAAGGTGGGAACTACGGTCCAGTCGTGGAGGTTGGCCAGGGTGTGTATGTTGCGGGGATAGAAGTTGCGGAGGTGGGAATCACTGAGGAGATCGGGGAAGGACTCGCTTCTGGTGTCCGTTGCGGGGTTTGCGGGGATTGAGTAGTGGGTACGGTTGTCAGAGTGACTGTTGGCGAACTGATCTCTGTTGTGCTCCCTGGCTGGATTGTCGCGGGTGGCAATCCCCCTTCCCAGAAGTACATTCGATATATCCACCCACCCATCAAAGCAACCGCTAAAAACGCAACCAAAACCAGTGCGACCACTAAACGATTTCTGGTTTTTGGAACGCTCGTTATCACTTTCTCTTCTGGAATCTGGATGCCAATTATGGTGATGTTGTCATGACCACCCCGTTTGTTTGCCAGCTCGATTAACCCATCAAGCGCTTTTTGGAGAGGTTGATTTCCAAGAGCAGCATTGATCTCATCATCTGAAACGAGATCGGTGAGACCATCACTGCACAACAGTAGAGAATCGCCTGGCTCCAGGCGCATCCCTTGATTTGCCACTGCTTGCTGATCACTTTCTCCTGGTCGAAGATGTAATCTAAAATCTGGAATCGCTGGTTGTTTGGAACCCAGAAATCGACGAATAAGATGAGCATTCGGGTGTGAGTGAGCCTGGTCCAGAGTCAATATCCCCGACTCGATCGCCTCCTGCACCCAGGTATGGTCAATGGTCAATTGGCTGATACTATCGCCTCGCCTGAGATAGATTCGAGAATCTCCCATAGAGGCGAGATAAAGACGATCGCCGATCACCCAGGCGCATGCTGCCGTAGTACTCATGCCTGCATTTGCAGGATTGACGGTCGCCTGAGAATAAATCACTTGATTTGTCTGGAAGAATGCCTCTTTAAGGGCAGCCAAAGGTTGGTTGGCGTCGCTTTCGGCGATGATCTGGCTGATCATTTCAACAGCCAAAGACGAGGCAACCTCTCCTGCCTGATGACCCCCAACCCCATCAGCAACAATTGCTAGAATGGAGGGCGTTGGATCGGATTCGCTCAAGGTATGTGCAGAAACCGCGTAATTATCCTCGTTGTTTTTCCCAGCTTTCCCAGGATCTGTGGCCGCAAATACAGGTAAATGGGCGCTATCCGCTGGGATCATGGTACTGAATCCTCCCGTCTTTGCACTGGCTTGCGTACCCGATGTGGATCTCGCATGATAAATCGAAAACCAACTCGACCGATGTGAATTAAGTCTCCTTGCTCTAGCATCGTCCCTTCTTTGGACACAGGCGAGTAATTTACCCAAGTACCAGCTATGGACCCTTCATCTGACAGCCGAAAAACTCCTCTCGATTCCCGCTGTAGCCTGGCGTGTAAACTTTCCACCGAGTCATCTTCAATCACCTGATCAGCTTGACCAGCATCCCTCCCAAAAGTCACTAGTTCGCTGGTGATTGCAATGGGTGGATTGCTATCTTCCTGGTTGGAATCGGACAAAGGGACAAGATGTGCATAGGATTTGGAGGTTATGCGTCCTCTTGGCCATTGAAAACGATTGATCCAAGTCGAGCGAGATTGGGTTGTCTGTTCCGGTTGGAGTATAACAGGCTGCGTAACAGGGTCAGATAGCTTTTTGCGGCGTCGATATTCTCTAATGAAACCAGGACGCAATCTACCTCCAAGGACCAAAACCAGCAGCAAGACTGCACCTGAAATCGCAACAACAATGGCAGCCAGCAAGGTCCGGTTTTGAGAAACAACCCACAATGCGCTTGTTCCAGAATCGCCAATAGTGATTTGAACCGCGGTTTCAACGGTCTTTCCAGTCAATCCCAGGTTATCTTCGACTTCGACTACCAGAATGTGCTCCCCACTGGACGTATACTCGCTCAAATCCCAGGTAAATTGGTCGAATGGATCGGTCCGGTTAGTTTCTGTCACCTCCCCGTCGACATAGAGTGTCGTTTCCTTAAGAGATCTAACATGTCCGTCCGGGAATTCAACCATCAATTCCAATTGCTGAGAGTTTGGGGATAGTACCTCGGGATCACCATCCTCCGCCAGATTAACCCGTTCGATCTCCTTTGGGGGCGAGACAAAGGCAATACTCGGTGGCATTACTTCTAGATCAAACTCTTGCAGCGCTGAAGCATAATCTTGTCCATTGAAGTTGACCTCAGCACTCACCTGGTGGGGACCACTGGTTGTGATCCGCGAATCGTACGCTAAGGAATAAGCATTACGGATTGCTTCGAGAAATTCTTCAGGGGAGGGGATCGATTCCTGCCCAGAATAAGCAAACATTTTCCCACCAGTTTGTTCTGCGAGTGTCGCCAATTGTTCCGCCTGCATAGAGGAAAATAACTCCGCAGAAGCAACCAGCCAGACGAATATTTTAACTCCTTGTTGGTTGGCTCGCGCAGCTAGGCTTTGTAATCCCAAAGATACATCCTGTCCAGGTAGTGGGGTGACAAACAGCACAGCTCGACCCATGCCAGGATTTGTCGTTGGATCTGCTGCAACATCCAATGCCTGTGCCAATACATCGAAATCAGGTCCGGTTTCGCTGCCAGTTGGCGTGAAGGAGATAAGGGAGGCAACCCATCTATCTAACTCGGCCGTGTGTGTTGATTCAGGACCATCTGCAACGACAATACTCAAATCATCAACCGTCGAACCTTCCCGCGCTTTCGCCCAATCCAGTAGAGCTTGTACCAGATATTCGTACCGGCTCACTCCCTGAACATCACGGATAGTAAAAGCTGGTCCTGGGCTGACTGCCAGTACGAATTGGACTCCAGTGCATATATGCTCTAATTCATCAACCGGCAGCCGGGTACCATCCTCGGTTATGCGAACGTTGTGCTCTTCTAAGCCGAATACAAAATCCCCCTCTGCTGTGCGCACATCTAAATAGCTCGAAATCCTTGGAAATTCTTCCGTATCTATTGGGGCCAGTCTAACTTGACTCCCCTCTTGAGCAATTGCTGGTTTGTTGAAAACACCCAATACCAGGAGTTGGATCCAAATCAGGGTCAGGAAAACCCTGGGTGGAGGGAGTGACATAGGCAAATTTTAGCACATGATTGTTGGAATGGTTTTGTTGAGAATTCTTATTCCCATTCAATGGTCCCTGGTGGCTTGCTGGTGATATCGTACACCACCCGGTTAACACCTTGAACTTCATTTACGATCCGGTTGGCGATTCGAGCCAATAACTCATGGGGCAGGCGCGCCCAATCTGCGGTCATGAAATCCTCCGTTGTGACCGCTCGCAGAACAATCACTTCCTGGTAAGTGCGTTGATCGCCCATCACACCCACTGAGCGCACCGGCAGCAATACGGCAAAAGCTTGAGCTGTCCCTTGTATATCCTCGCCCTCTGTTTTAATCGCCAATAATCCGGCATTCGCCAATTCAGCAACCAGGATCTCATCCGCCGCGCGTAAGCGCGCCAAGCGTTGCGGCGTTACTTCACCGAGGCAGCGGACCGCCAAACCAGGCCCTGGAAAAGGTTGTCGCCAAACCAATTCTCCAGGCAAACCGAGAGCCTCTCCCACAGCACGGACTTCATCCTTAAAGAGATAGCGCAAAGGTTCAACCAGATCAAAATGCAAATCCTGTGGTAATCCACCGACATTATGATGAGTTTTTATGCGATCCACTTTCGAGCGATCTGCCGCCTGGGATTCGACCACGTCTGGATAGATCGTGCCTTGAACCAGGAATTTCGGCTGACCAAGTCTCACAGCTTGTTTTTCAAAAACGCGAATAAATGTCTCCCCGATCACCCGCCTCTTTTCTTCCGGCTCTGTGATACCTGCCAACCTGCTCATAAACTCAACTATCGCGTCAACAGCGACCAGCTCAATTCCCAGGTTCTGTCGAAATGCAGCAATGACTTGCCGGACCTCCCCTTGGCGTAAGAGGCCATTGTCCACAAACACCGAAACCAATCGATCTCCGACAGCTTTATGAACCAAAGCAACCGCGACACTCGAATCAACTCCCCCACTTACTGCCGCCAACACTCGACCCTCTCCAACTTGATCCTGGATACGGGCTAGACTTTCGAGAATTATCGATTCGGGAGTCCAATCAGGCTTGGCACCACACACATCTCTCACAAATCGCTGCAGGAATATTCCTCCCTGCGGGGTGTGGCGAACCTCTGGGTGAAATTGCACACCAAAGTAACCCCGCTCGATATCCCCAATGAAAGCCGCAGGAGAATTTTCACTTCGGGCAAGCACCACAAAGCCTTCGGGCGGTGTCTCCACTCGATCGCCGTGCGACATCCACACTTTGTGACTACCCGCTTCAATGAGTGGATTGGAAGACGTGGTCACCAATTCCGCAGGTCCGTACTCGCGCTGATCAGTTGGAGCCACGATGCCACCTAAGGCATGGGTAAGCGCCTGCATGCCGTAGCAGATCCCGAGAACTGGCAGATCACTCCCAATAACATATGCTGGAATATATGGCGAGTTTGGAGCATATACAGAAGCCGGTCCTCCCGAAAGAATAAAACCCTGGGGATTAATTCCGAGCACCTGGTCGGCTTGCGTGTCCCAGGGGAAGAGCTCACAATAGACATGAGCTTCTCTGATCCGCCTGGCGATCAGCTGTGCATATTGGGAACCAAAGTCGAGAATCGCAATCGAGTCCATCATTCACATACCCAAATCATACTTATAGCTCGAGATGGCAAGCTCAGATCATATTCCTTCAATCACTCTCGAAGAAAATCTGGTCACCTTCCATAGCAGAGACGACAGCCAGGGATTCGATGGGGACACCAAGTTCGGCTAATGCGTCCCGCCCCCCCTCGAAACTCTTTTCGATCAGTGCTCCGATAGCCACAATGACTGCCCCTGCAGTTTGTGCAAGACGCACCAGGCCAAGTATGGTAGCGCCGGAGGCGAGAAAATCATCGATGATCAGAATGCGCTCACCACCAGCCAGGAATTCGGGGGAGACGATCAACTCAACTGTTCGCCCCTTGGTGTGCGAAGGGGTCAAAGTCAAGAAAACCTGATCCGGCATGGTGATGGGTTTTGATTTGCGGGCGTATACGACCGGCAGTCCCAGATGAAAGGCGGTGGTTAAAGCCGGTGCAATACCTGATATCTCGGCAGTGAGCACCTTCGTCGCCCCCATGTCGCGAAAACGCCGGGCAAATTCCTGACCACAGGCATACATCAGCCTGGGATCGACTTGATGATTAATAAATCCATCTACTTTCAAGATACCATTCCCCAGGTTCTTCCCCTCCGCTGTTATGCGATCCTTTAATGCCTGCATGCAGTCCTCCTCAGACAAGCTGTTCATTCCATCCTGTTTATTCGATTTTACATCTTCTTTGCTCAACAGACCAGAACCTTCAGAGCACCTATTCTGGGTTGGCTCGGTGATTACCTATGTTAAAATTGTGCCTATGCTGATTTTAGCTTCCAGTTCGCCACGACGCCAGCAATTGCTCACCTTTTTGGGAGTGAGATTTCGGGTGCTCACTGCTGAAATTGACGAGCGTGTACTCCCAGGTGAAACACCCAAAGAATATGTCTCACGCTTAGCGATTAGCAAATCTCAAGCGATAAACCCTTCATCAGCAGGTCGCTGTGTTATCCTTGCTGCCGATACTGCTGTCGTGGATGAGAACCAGATATTGGGTAAGCCCGTCGACTCTCTCCAGGCACTAAACATGCTGCGTAAATTACGCGCCCGTACCCACTATGTCATCACCGGCCTTTCAGTGCGAGATACGATGACCGAAGAAGCGATCACGGATTTGTGTGTCACGGAAGTTCGTATGCGATCCTACCACGAGTCAGAGATCAGAGACTATGTCGCAAGCGGAGATCCTCTTGACAAAGCTGGGGCATATGCCATTCAAAATTCTGGTTTCAATCCGGTTCAAAAGATCTCCGGATGCTACACTAACGTGGTTGGATTACCTCTCTGCCATCTGACAGAATTGCTAAAACAGTTGGAGATCAATCATCGAGAGCATACCACTCGCGGCTGCCGTACTTCACACGGGTATAGCTGCCAATTGGTTGAAAAAATCCAGGAATTCAGAATATCAGCGGTTGATTAAGATAATAAGAGGATTAGAGATCAATCGATGAAATTTCCAATCTTGGGAACTAAGGTAGAATCGGCATTGTTTCTGCAACAAAGGATGATCATCCGATAAGGATCCATTGTAAATCAATGAAGAAATCATGTTGGCTAATAATTGCCATTTTCACATTACTCCTGGCAGCATGCAACGGAGGTTCAAACCAACCAACCCCAACAACAGCGGTTTCACCAACTTTATCCCAACCAGGGATTAATACGACTCAAGCACCGGATGTTAAAGAGGCCGTGCGCACTTACCTCGATGCCTGGGAAAATGAGGATTATACCCTGATGTACGGCATGCTGACATCCATCAGCCAGGATGCCATATCTGCGGAGCAATTTGAGGAGATTTATCGGGAAGTGGCTGGTGAAGTTGCCTTAAGTGAACTCGATACCCAAATCTTATCCGCCCTGACCCAAACCCGCACGGCTCAAGCCTCCTACCAAGTGAACATGCGCAGCGCCCTGGTAGGAGATATCCAGCGGGACACGATCATGAACCTCAGCCTGGAAGATGGCGAGTGGCGGATCCAATGGGATGAAGGGTTAATCCTGCCTGATTTGAGCAGTGGGAATTCCTTGAGGATGGATTATTTAATTCCCTCCCGCGCCAATATTTATGATAAGGACGGGCAGGCGCTTGTCGCCCAGGCAGATGCTACTGCGCTAGGTCTTTTTCCTGATCAGATCGATCCTGACCAGGAAAACACCTTACTCAGCGAACTCTATCGCCTGACTGGCATTTATCCAGACACAATCGCAGCAATGTACGAAGATTTCCCCCCTGGTGCTGATTGGTATCTGCCATTGATGGCAGTTTCCGCGGATGCAGTCAGCCAAAGAGAAGGTGTTCTATCCGGATTATCTGGATTGGTCATGCGCCCCTTCCGCTCGCGCTACTATTTTGACGGTGGCATCGCGCCGCATGTGGTTGGATATGTCAGTGCCATTCCGGCCGAGGAAGTGGAAGAATACCGACGCCTTGGGTACCGGCAGGACGAACGGGTCGGTCAGGCTGGTCTGGAAAAATGGGGTGAGGAATCTCTATCAGGTGTGCGGGGAGGTGCGCTGTATGTCGTCGATCCGGATGGGTTAACAGTCACCAAACTGGCCGAAACCTCACCGGAAGCCTCCCAGGCAATCTACACCACCCTGGATAAAGATCTGCAGCTGGGAGTCCAAGGAGCGATCGCAGGCTTCAGGGGCGCGGCGGTGGTGATGGAATTGGATACCGGCCGGGTGCTTGCCATGGCTTCTTCTCCAGGTTTCGATCCGAATTTATTCGAACCTTCCAACTTGAATAGCGGTTATGCTCTGGGAGATTTATTCGATCCCAATGAAACACCCCTGCTGAACCGAGCTTCTCAGGGTCAGTACCCCCTCGGCTCGGTGTTCAAAATTATCACCATGGCAGCTGCTCTTGAAAGTGGTTTATATACCCCGGACACTGTTTACAATTGCGGCCATACCTTCACCGAACTTCCAGGAGTTACTCTCTACGACTGGACATATGAGAAGGAATTACCCGCCAGTGGAGAGCTGACCCTTATTGAAGGTCTTATGCGCTCGTGCAACCCATATTTCTACCACATCGGCAATGATCTTTACGAACAAGGGATTCCCAATGCCATTCCCGACATGGCCCGCGGTTTTGGTTTAGGCGCAGCCACTGGAATTGAACAGGTAGCCGAGGAGGACGGGCAGGTTCCCGATCAGCACAGCCCACTGGATGCTACCAACCAGGCCACTGGTCAAGGGGCCTTGCAGGTAACGCCCATGCAGGTAGCCAATATTATCGCCGCCATAGGTAATGGCGGGACTCTTTACCGCCCTCAAGTTGTCGAGAGCATTCAACCTCCGGATGGCGATGCGAGTTATACTTTTTCACCTGAAGTGATCGGAACTTTGCCAATTACTGAAGATACTTTGCGTGCTATCCAGGAAGCCATGGTGAGTGTTGTTGAGAATCGTCGCGGAACTGCTCACCGAGTGTTCTCCAATTTTCCGATTGAAGTGGCTGGCAAGACCGGCACCGCCCAGGATCCACCGCGCGATTCACATGCCTGGTTTGCTGGGTACACTTTTGCCAACCGGGAGGACAAACCAGACGTCGCCGTGGTAGTCATCCTGGAGAATTCCGGTGAAGGTTCTGAGGTTGCTGCACCGATCGTTAAAGGCATCTTGCAGCAGTATTTCACATACAAACGCGATGTATTCCCTTGGGAGGTTCTCCCAGGTGTTTGGAAAACTCCCACCCCCGAAGTCACCGAGACACCATCCCCCTAATTTTGAAGGAGGTCTGACTGCCCTCAGCACAAGATTTTCACTCTGGTCTGATCATACGCTCGCAATCCGGGTTTTTCAGCGTGCAAACAGATGATGGAATCGTGGTCTGCAAATTACGGGGGCGATTGAAGCAAGGCAGCAAAGAGGGTGATCTGGCTGCCATTGGAGATCGAGTACTGGTTAGCCTTGTGGAAGATGGACAAGGTTTGATTGATACCATCCAGCCACGGAAACGCATGATCTCACGCCTGGCACCCCTCCCACGTGGCGAATACGAACAAATCATTATCGCCAATCCAGACCAGATCGTGTTTGTCTTTTCCTGTGCAGAGCCAGCTCCCAGGACGCGCATGCTGGACCGTTTCCTGATCATCGCTGAAGAGCGATCAATCCCAGCCCTGATCATTGCTAACAAAACCGACCTGGTAACAATGGAATATGCCAGAGAGCTTTTCGATCATTATGCTGATATTGGCTACTCACTTATCTACTCTTCCGTCCCCATAGGGAAGGGGATCGCCCAGCTGAAGGAAGAATTGATCGGGAAGATCTCCGCCTTGGCCGGACCATCAGGTGCTGGTAAGTCAAGCCTGCTCAATGCTATCCAACCAGGTCTGGGATTAACTATCCAGAAGGTCAGTCAAACCACCGGGAAAGGCAAACACACAACCGTTGCTTCCGAATTATTCCCCTTAGAGGGTGGCGGATACGTCGCTGATACCCCCGGTTTGAAAGCACTAGCGCTTTGGGATATCGAACCAGAAGAGCTGGATGGCTACTTCCCCGAAATCCGTCCCTTAGTCGCTCAATGCCAATTCAGCGATTGCACTCATTCACATGAACCTAGCTGCGCAGTAATAGAAGCTGTTGAAAATGGGGAAATTCACCCCCAAAGATATGATTCATATCTTCGCTTGCGGTTTGGGGAGGAGTAAATCTCTGGTGTGCTGATCGTCATGGACGGTTTCAATTTTATTGGAGGAATCGATGTCGCAAAAGTATAAGAAGAACTTATTAGTAGATCAAAAAAACA
>DAOVCZ010000061.1 GCA_030669775.1 Chloroflexota bacterium
GGTTTTGGTCGTGGCTACAACGATCACGTGCTTAATGCTAAGTTTGAGCAGGACGCGATCGTCGCTCCGGCTTAGTAATTTCCTGTCCGGGGTTATTATCCCTGGAAAACTGTGCTATAAAAGGGCACGAAAACAATGAAATCTGCTGTTTCCGTGTCCTTTGAGTTTTACGATGAACCCTGACCAGCCACCCATTTGTGATTATGAAGGTTCAGACTACCAGACATCGTTCTGGGATGAGAGTGATCGAGCCTACGAAGATCAGGTCGAGGCGCTCGCCATACACCGTCTGCTTCCCGAGTCTGGCGAGCTCCTGCTCGAGATTGGCGCCGGTGCGGGGCGCAACACACCCCGCTATAAGGCTTATCAGCGTGTTGTCCTGGTAGATTATTCAAGCACCCAGCTCCAGCAAGCGCAGACCTATCTGGGAACCAGTGACAGGTATATATATGTCGCCGCGAACGCCTACCAACTACCCTTTGTAACTGGTGTTTTCGATGGCGCCACCATGATTCGCACCCTGCATCACATGGCAGAACCACAACTAGCAATAGAACAGGTTCGTCTGGCGCTTCAACCAGGAGCGACTTTCATCCTGGAGTACGCCAACAAACATAACTTGAAAGCCATCCTGCGTTACATCTTCCGGCAGCAATCCTGGAGCCCCTTCACCCCCGAAGCGGTTGAATTCACCACCTTGAACTTTGACTTCCACCCAAAATCTGTTCGCAATTGGCTGGAGACCAGCGGTTTTTCCGTTGAACGTCAGCTGACCGTATCGCACTTTCGGATCGATACGCTCAAACGTTTATTCCCCCTTGACATGCTTGTCAAATTGGATTCAATTGCTCAATTGAGCGGGAATTGGTGGCAGCTCAGCCCCAGCGTTTTTGTTTTAGCATCAGCGGTTGGTGATACAGCTATTGCCCCTCCAGGAGCCTTATTCCGTTGTCTGCTGTGTGACCATATCAAGCTAGAACAAACGGATGATTCACTCATCTGTCCCAACTGCCACCATCATTGGAACTACGAAAACGGGATATATGATTTTCGCCTGAAGTAAGGTCCGGGGTTAGATCTTCTCCACAACCCAGAAATGTGATAATCCAAATACCCGGGCAGGTGAGTTTTCCAAATCTTGTAAGATTCCCCGCATCAATCGTCCTAATTTCGGCCAACGGGCAATGATATTATCATATGCTCCGAATATGATCTGGCGCTGCTCGATGCGTACCGGTAAACCGGAGAATAAGTTTTCTAATTCCTTGGCGGAGTAAACTCGCACATGTGGGGCCAGGCGATTGCGCATTCTGCGCGGCAGGTAGTTAACCAGGGGGATATTACCAAAATGGTAGCGACCACGCCAGTAAACTCCGTGTGTCTCAAAAGGGTAACCCCGGTTGGGTACAAAAATCGCCATTCGGCCTCCAGATCGCAGTATGCGAACCATTTCTTCTGTGCTGGCGCGATCGTCTTGTACGTGTTCCAACACCTCATGGCTTAAAATGAAATCGAAGGAAGCAGACGGCAAGGGGAGCATTTCTCCAGTCGCATTCACAACGTTCTGAGCGAGCTGGTGTGCCTCTTGAGCTCGGGGAAAGTCGAACTCCAACCCGATTGCCACAGAGCTGTGTTGAGCCAACCGATCCAGGTAGATCCCAACGCCACAGCCATTTTCCAATAACCGCCCCTTGATGCGGTCTCCAGCGGCCTCCATAATCATTTGCAGACGACGTTCCTGACCGCTACGCCAGATATAAGATGGCTCCCCTCGTAGGGCTGCCTTATCCATATTCCGGTCAATCATTTGTGCTCCCGGAAATACCCTGGTGGCTGGTTAACGGCATCCATTTAGGAGCATCTTCCACCATTCCCTCTAGCGGACCTTTCTCCCATTCCTGCTTAAAACCAAAACCTTTCCGGTTGTCGACCAAGCGGACCCAATGCGGTTTGAAAACATACATCTGGTTTATGACAATGATCTCCTGGAGGTTGATCACAAAAGGGAATTTAGCCTGGTAGAGATCCCATGCCCACTGCCATTCACTTGTTGATTGTACTGCTGTGATTACACCTCGCATTTGCAATCCATGGATCTCCTGCCAGCCTCCTTGCTCACCATTAACAGTAATTGCAGCCCGCGGTTCGTGGGTGATATCCAGAGTATGTTGACTTTCAGCATCCGAGAAGAAGTAGAAGTTAATCTGGTCATCGCAAGCAAAATAAACCGCAGCTGCATGCGGTTCACCATCCATCCCAATTGTTGCAATGGTCATCGTGGTGAGATGAAGCAATTCTTCGATCGAGCTCTTCAACTCAGCCGAATCTACTTTTCTTTCCATCTCGAGTATATATCGTTTTCAATCCCTACCCTGGCCAAGGCACGACCAACCATATCGTCGATCATATCTGCCATACTCGCTGGGCGTGCATAGAACGCCGGAACAGGAGGGTAGATCACACTCCCAGCTTGTGCAGCCATGCTCATCAGGCGCAGGTGACCGCTGTGCAAAGGTGTTTCCCGCACAACCAGGATCAAGGGTCTTCCCTCCTTCAAAGTTACGTCAGCAGCTCTGGAGAGCAGATCGCTGGCAAAGGAATTCGCCACGGCAGAAAGCGTCTTGATCGAACATGGAATCACGATCATACCGAGGGTAGTAAATGAGCCAGAAGCGATGGCTGCACCAATATCTGCATGATTATAGGCAACATCTGCCAGGGTGGTCACATCGCTCACCTTCCAATCTGTCTCTTCTGCAATTGTCGCCCGGGCAGCTGGAGATATGATCAGGTGAGTTTCAATCTCGGTTTGCCTCAGCACTTCCAGGGTGCGAATCCCTAGAATCACCCCCGATGCGCCAGAAATTCCCACCACGAGCCTTTTACTTCGATCAGTCATCGATCAACTCCCAATAATTCTTCTCTCTACCTGAAACCTGTTTACCTCACTTCCTTCCCCAATGGAGAGCTATGGTGCCAAACATCAGACGACGAAATCCCACTTGGTGATACCCAGTCTCCTTCATGTTGGCTGCCAGTTGCTCAGCCTCCAAGAATGACTCGGTCGACTCCGGTAAGTAGGTATAAGCATCTGCCTCCCCAGTGATTATACGCCCCAGGTTAGGAATGATGATATGTAAATAGAAATTGATCAGCGGTCGCAGAAAATTCTCAGGGGGGCGAGTTGTGTCTAAGGCAACCATGTACCCACCAGGTTTAAGTACTCGGTACTGTTCGCGCAAGCACTGGTCAATATCGATCACGTTGCGCAGCAGAAAGCCGGATACAACCGCTTCGAAAGATTCGTTTGGAACCGGTATACATAAAGCATCTACAGCCAGCCAATTTAATTTGGTAGAGATGTAATGCGCTCTGCCCACCCGCATCATATCTAAGGTGAAATCCGCAGCAACGACCCAGCTTGTAGGTTCTTGAAGCTCAGCTTCCCGGGCCAGGTCGCCCGTTCCAGCTCCCAAGTCGAGCAAGCGTCCATCCGGGGGCAGCTGGGTTCTGTGGATCACTTCCCGCCGCCAGCGAGTATCCTGCCCGGCAGTCATCAACCGGTTCATCAGATCATACCGGCTGGCGATGCGGCTAAACATTGCCTGGACATAGTCGGCACCGGTAAGCTTGACCATATCAGTCTGCTGGCTCTACCCCCAAAAGGAGAGCATCCTCTGCCTGGGCAGCCCGCCTCCCTTCTTCAACGTCGACGCGAGTGAGCAGATAGCCGCCAATAATGAAGAAAGCGATCAGGGTCAGGATTGCTGGCCGGCTGCTCCCAAAAGTTGTCGCCGCGAAGGCGAAAACCAATGGGCCAAGGATTGTTGAGAATTTTTCCATTATCCCGAACAAGCCAAAGAATTCACCACTTTTCGCCGCCGGCACCATACTGGCAAACAAACTGCGGCTCAATGCCTGGCTTCCGCCCTGCACCACAGCTACCATCATGGCCAGGAACCAGAACTCAATCACTGAATCGAGGAAAAATCCCCAGATAGCGATAATGGAGTAGACCAATAGGGAAAGCAATATGCTGTTCTTGGTGTTCATCTTTTCCGCCAGACTGCTGAAGAGCGGTTTCCCTAACAGCCATGAGAACAGGAGAATCACCAGTTCAACAATGAAGATAAGTCCTAAAATCAGGATTAAGTTGCTCTGCCGAACAGGAGGCAGCACTTTGATCTCAGCTATGCTCATTACACTCCCCTGGCTATCCTGATTCTTTTCTCCGGTATTGACCAGGCTCAATACATACTCACCGGGAGTCTCAACTTCAATAGTTTCGACCACCTCATAGCGAATTGTTGGATTATAGCCATCGATGCGCACTGGCTCACCACTATCTGCATCCACCAGTGGCTTTCCATCCAACTGGACTGCCCATATGCCGTGATCCGGTCCTGTGCTGTAAAGGATGGTGACATTCTGTCCATTAAAAGGGAGATCCTAGCGAGCACCTGATTCTGAGGTCAGCAGGTAAGTTGCTCCTTCCTCCTCCCCGAGGATTTCCGCCGAAATAATTGTACTTTCCCAAGAACCTGAATACTTTATATTAGGATCATTCGCCAGATAAAGGCCTTGCCCAACAGATTCCGTTGTGCTTTCATAGGGAGATGGAAGGGAGCCGATCGTATCTGCCGACAGCATACGCGCCCCTGCGATACCGACCACAGGTAGCGCGATCATGTTAAAAACTACAAAAGCCAGGTAAAATGGGCGCCGCTTTTCACCCGGGCTGGGTAAGCGTCCAAAAATCAAACTGAAAGGGATACCGACAAATTGCACCAAGAGGAGGGCCAGAATTAACGACACACTATCAAATCCGAGCTCTGCGCCATAAATGGCGGCTACACCAATAATTGTGCCAATGCCATCCACATACAAAATGAATGCTAACAGGTACTTGAAAAGCTCACGATATTGGCTGATATCTTTAAAAGTTTCCCAAAGCCTTTTGAAGCTCGCCGAGACCACGTTTTCGCCGTGAGATAGCTTCTCAGTTGCCGCGGGTGGCTCCGGCACTCTCAAGAAGATCGGGATTGAGAAGGCTGCCCACCAGATAGCAACACTCAGAAATGACAATCGTGGTCCCCATGTGCCGGGAAAAACCTGAATCATGACCACATTAATCGCCAGCAATATTCCCCCACCCAAGTAGCCCATGGCGTATCCGCGAGTAGAAACCCGGTCCTGGTCTTCCTCCCGGGCCACATGGGGCAGTAAAGCATCATAAAAAACATTCGCTCCGCTAAAACCAACCCGCCCAAGTATAAATAGAATGGAAGCCAACATCCAGTCCCCGGTCTCAACCAGCACCAGTAATCCAGTGCTTAAAATGCCAATTCCGACAAAGACTGCCAAGAAGCGCTTCTTGCCGCGCATGATATCCGATATCGTCCCCAATACAGGGGAAATGATGGCGACGATTAATATACCAATGCTCAAACCTCTGCTCCAGTACGCTGTGGCAATAGCAGGACTGGAAAGGTTTGCACCAGCTACCTGGCTGTAATAAATGGGCAATACTGCAGCCAAGATGGAGGTCGCAAAGGCTGAATTCGCCCAATCGTACAACGTCCAGGCCCATATCCGTCGTTTATATTCTTGCTGACTGATCCCATGGTAAGCAGTGGCTGTCATTTTCTCCTCCTCAGGTGGATTCATAGATGCCAGGTGTCTGAGCTGGACACCTTTGGCTGCGTTTTGGATGAAGAACCATGTCTTTTAGGGAGTGTACGGACAGAGATAATGATAATTTGCACTTGGTCATGAGATAATAAGAACTGGAGTAATCATTATAGTATAATAACAATTGTCAGTACAGCACAAGTATCTCGATTACTAACAAAATTCCATCGAGGTGGTACTGCGAACAAGTTGTGGAACTGCTCTTATCTTTCATCTTTTTATTCAATATGCAATCCCTTATTTACTCTTTATGGAATGGGGGTTTCCAACAACCGCTGCTGGCAGGCTCAAGATGAGTGCAGATATCATGGATATGAGCGATTGTCGTATCTCTAGAATTTATTCTTTATTATTCAGGAGTCATTACCATGAGTGCAGATTTTATTGCTCGCCTGGTCGGCATGGTGGTGTTTGCCGGCCTGGGCGTTTACTGGGGGATCTACGTAGGTAATTTAGGCGGGGAAAACCAAGCTCTTTACGGGGTGATCTTCGCTTTAGTTGGCGCATTGATCGGCTTAGTTATCACACCCTACATCAGTACCCGACCTGTACGTGCCTTACGAGGCCTCCTCGGTCGGGTTTCGTCCCAAACATTGGTCTCAGGATTTATCGGCTTATTGGCAGGATTGATCGTCGCTGCCTTGTTCGCTTTTCCGATTTCAGCGCTCCCACCACCTTTTGGAGACGTGTTGCCATTAATTGGTGTTCTTCTCTTTAGTTACCTGGGCATCGCCGTCTTTATCATGCGTCAAGATGACATCTTCTCAGTCTTCCGGATGACCTTACCTGGTCGAGAAGGAGATGTTGCAGGGGAAATGGTCGATAACGGTCGGACTATTTTGCTGGATACGAGTGTGATCATTGATGGGCGAATCTCCGATATCTCCCGCACCGGATTCCTTTTCGGTACATTTCTAATCCCCCGTTTTGTTCTCAACGAGCTGCAATACATCGCTGATTCAGCGGATAGTATGCGCCGCCAGCGAGGCCGGCGTGGGATGGAAGTGCTCTCTGAATTGCAGAAAGATGCCACTGTCCCCGTGCGCATCAGCGATATCGATGTCGAGGGTGTGCGCGAAGTCGACGATAAGCTGGTGGTACTGGCTCGCCAGATGAAAGCACCCATCATGACGAATGATTACAACCTGAACCGCATCGCTGAGCTTCAGGGGGTGTCTGTGCTCAATGTCAACGAACTCGCCAATGCTGTCAAGTCAGTCCTTCTGCCGGGCGAACCACTCTTAGTAGACATCATTCAAGAAGGAAAAGAATCAGGGCAAGGTGTGGGATATCTTGACGATGGGACGATGGTTGTCGTCGAAGATGGTCGCAGGCGCATCAATGAGCAGGTCACTGTGACGGTCACCAAAGTCCTCCAAACTGCGGCTGGTCGTATGATCTTTGCCCATATCAGTGAGTAGATCACAGGAAATTCCCCAATGGCTCAGATAATCTATAACACCCTCACCCGTAAAAAAGAACCGCTCGAAACCCTGTACCCGGATGTGGTATTGATGTATGTCTGCGGTCCAACGGTTTACGACAAAGCTCATGTCGGTCACGCGATGTCTACTCTGGTATATGACATTATTCGGCGCTACTTGGAATACCACGGTTACCTGGTCCAGCATGTGATGAACTACACCGATGTTGACGATAAAGTGATCCAGCGCGCTAACGAATTGGGCGTTGACCCTTTAGAACTGGCTGAAGAACATATCAAGGAATATACCGGGCACATCAAAGCGTTAAATGTGCTCCCAGCAACTGTTTTTCCCCGAGCTACACAAGAGATCTCTAAAATTATCTCTATGGTCGAAGGATTGATCGATCGTGACCATGCATACGCAGTGGACGGTGATGTGTTTTTCAGGGTAACCAGTAAAGATGACTACGGCAAGCTATCAGGTCGTAAATTAGAAGAAATGCAGGCAGGGGCTCGCATCGACGTAAATGAACTCAAAGAAAATCCGATGGATTTTGTCCTCTGGAAGTCATCCAAACCAGGAGAACCATCCTGGGATAGCCCATGGGGGCCCGGGCGTCCAGGCTGGCATATTGAGTGCTCTGCGATGAATCTGCATCACCTTGGAGAGCAGATCGACATACACGGTGGTGGAATAGATCTGGTGTTCCCCCATCATGAAAATGAGATTGCCCAAACCGAGAGCCTGACCAATAAACCTTTCGCCCGTTATTGGGTTCACAATGGTATGCTGCAGTTTTCCGGCGATAAGATGTCTAAATCCATCGGGAATATCGTCACCATTGAGGACTTCTTGGATCAGCACGACCCGGACACCCTGCGTATGATGGTGCTCAACTCCAGCTACCGCTCCCCCTTAACTTTCAATGATGAGGTGGTAGGCCAAGCCGAACAAAATTTGGATCGCTTGCGCTCCGCGTTGCGCCCTGGTATCCCTGGGAGCCCATCTGTTTCTGAGGATACCCATGAGAAACTCGAGGCGCAGATGCAAAATACTCGCCAGAGTTTCATCGAGGCCATGGACGATGATTTCAACACTGCAAGTGCGCTCGGTCATCTCTTTGATCTGGTAAGGGGGATCAACCTGGCACGCGATGCAGGTCTTAAACAAGCATCTCTCACCCAGGCACAAGATCTTCTACGCGAACTTGCCGAGGATGTTTTCGGGTTACGTTTGGAGCGCCCTGAGACCGAGGGCGCTCAGGCAGCACCATTCGTTGATCTGCTGGTTGAATTACGCAGCCAGCTGCGTGACGAGAAATTATGGGCACTTTCTGATCAGCTGCGCGACCAGCTGGCCGAACTGGGCGTTGTCCTGGAGGATTCCAAAGACGGCACGATCTGGCGCTGGAAGTAAACTGCACAACCGCTCTAATTGGGGTATATTAATCGACTCATCCTTAAGCCATGCGTGAATGGATTTATGGCCGCAATCCGGTCTATGAGACAGTGCGGGCTGATCGCCGGCAGATATTTCGCTTGTTAATTGCCCAAGGGGTTCAATACAAAGGCCGCCTGGCAGATATTATTGAATTGAGTAAGGGTGAAGATATCCCTGTTGAATACGTACCCCGAACTAAGCTGGATAGCATCCAGTCTCACCATCAAGGTGTAGTCCTGGAAGTCAGCAGTTATCCTTACGCATCCCTTCCCGATATTTTTGATCTTGCTGAACAACGCGGTGAAGCGCAATTAATTCTCATTTTAGACACACTTCAGGACCCCCAGAACCTGGGGACACTATTGCGCACGGGGGAGGTCGTGGGGGTGCACGGGGTGCTACTGCCCTACCGGCGTACAGCCACAGTCACCCCTGCAGTTGTAAATGCCTCCTCAGGAGCCAGTGAACATCTATTGGTCACCCAAGTCAACCTGGCTCAGGCGATATCCACGATCAAAGATAAGGATGTGTGGGTGATTGGTTTGGAGAGCAGTTCAGAATCCCAACCTGTGGAGAATGTCGACCTCAGCGGACCCCTTGCACTGATAGTCGGTGCCGAAGGAGAAGGTATGCGCGCATTGGTGAGGAAGTCCTGTGATCAGATTGTCCATCTGCCAATGCGCGGTCGGATTGAATCTCTAAATGCTG
>DAOVCZ010000284.1 GCA_030669775.1 Chloroflexota bacterium
GATGTCACGCGGTATGCAACAAAAAGTAGCCATCGCCCGGGCTTTGCTTTCTCGTCCCAGGCTGTTGTTGATGGATGAACCTACCACCGGGCTTGACCCGCGCTCAAAGCGGGAGGTGCAGAGCGTTATTAAGGAGCTCAATCAGGAATCAGGCACCACCATTCTGCTGACAACACACGATATGCTGGAGGCGGATAATCTATGCGCTCGGATCGCGATCATCGATAGCGGAAAGATCGTGGCTTTAGATAACCCTCAAGGGCTTAAGAAGATCATCTCCCCAAATGGGAATGAGCCGACTCTGGAAGATGTCTTTCTAGAATTAACCGGCAAAACCCTGGTGAAAGATGAAATTGACTGATATTTATCCACCGATGAAGATTTGAAGGATGGTCAAAATGGATTTGAATACCCCGTTATTCGAAGGACAGCTGGTCTACCTGGCATCGATCAAACCCGATCAGGATGCAGAGATCGAATCCCATTGGACGCATGATGCAGAGTTCCAGCGCTTGCTGGGCAAGGAATTGGTTAGACCGCTCTCCCCGGCTCAGATCAAGAAGAACTATACCGAGATCGAGAAGGAGATGGATGAGAAAGGAAACCAGTTTTACTTCACTATCCGTCGTTTGCCACTCGGCGAGAACACAGAGGCAGCGCATGGGACTGTGCAAGATTCCGATCTTTTGCTTGGTTTTGCCAGGTTGGATTGGATAGGGTGGAGTCATGGGGTGGGTTCACTCTCCATTGGCATTGGCAATCCTGAGGAACGGGGCAAGGGCTACGGGTCGGATGCTCTCAGGTTGCTCCTGGGTTACGCTTTCCGAGAGCTCAACCTCTACCGTGTAAGCATAGCCATCCCAGAGTACAACCAGGTCGCGCTTCGGCTCTTTGAGAAAGCAGCCTTCAAGGTTGAGGCTCGCCGGCGTGAGGCTATACACCGCAAGGGCAGGCGCTGGGATGTACTCCATTTGGCTCTTTTACGAGAAGAATGGGAGCAAAGTGAATGGAGAACGATGTGGGCTCAGATCTGAAGAGAGGTAAATTAATGAGCAAAAATTTATTCCAGGGAGAGTTGGTGCGGTTTGTTGCAGCTGAACCCCAGATGGCTGCTGGATTATTCGCCAAGTGGGGGCGGGATTCAGAATTCGTGCGATTATTTGATTCAGATCCTGCGCGGCTCTTATCCGTGGATAAGTATAAAGAATGGTTTGAGAAGGATCTTGTCGAGCAGCAGAAAAACGATGAGCTTTTCTTCCTGATCCGCACACTGGAAGAGGATCTCACCATCGGTCTGATCGGATTGGATGGGATTCAGTGGGTACATGGCGATGCCTGGGTGGGGATTGGACTTGGAGAGCGTGAATATTGGGGTAAGGGTTATGGCAGCGATGCAACGCGCATTTTGCTGCGCTATGCGTTCGAAGAGCTCAATCTGCACCGTTTATCGTTGAGTGTTTTCGATTACAACTCACGTGCAATCCGTTCATATGAAAAAGCAGGATTCGTCATCGAGGGGCGTGCCCGCCAATTCCTTAGCCGTGATGGGCGCCGGTACGACATGATATTTATGGGGTTATTGCGTGATGAATGGAAAGAGAGGTAAGCAATTATGGCGACATTAATACATGAATTTAGAGCAAGTTATGCATTTATGGAGCGAAATGCCAACCTGGTGAAGCGTTACCTGTCTTGGGAGGTAGTTTGGTTGGCATACTCGATAGCCAACAGCCTCTCGGTCAGCTATATTGGGATGGGCATGGAGCAGCTCAGTGGTCAAAATATAGATGGCCGCTACCTGGTACTTTACCTGGTGGTAGGCACCCTGGTCTGGCGATATCTTTCCTTGATTTTCTACTGGATTACAGATGTGATTGGGATGGAGCGCTGGGAGGGGACGATTGAATACACTTTGATGGCACCTGTCCGCCGTGTGACTCATATGGCTGGGCAAACTTTCTTTGCCTTGATCTACAGCCTGATCTTCACCAGCATCATTCTGGCTGTAACTGTGGTCTTGTTTGATATTGACCTGAGCAATGCGAATATGTTTGGCGGCACACTGATGCTTATTGTCGGAAGCTTGTCGTTCATTGGTGTCGGCATCATGGGGTCTGTCTTGCCATTGCTCTTCCCTGAGCGCGGCTCTCAGATGACCCATGTGATCATCGCCGTACTGTTATTGATCTCTGGTGTTTACTACCCAATAAGTGTGCTGCCGGAATTTCTACAGAAATTGGCAGTGCTCAGCCCAGCTACGTATGTGCTGGATGGCACCCGCTTGGCTTTACTAGAGGGCACACCCACCTCAGAACTCTGGCCTCTCATCTGGCCCACGCTAATCATGGGTTTGATCGCCATCCCGCTTGGTTTATGGGTCTTTGGGATGGCCGAGCGCTATGCCAAACGCACCGGAAAGCTTCATCGCAATGGATAGTTGGGATGATCCATACGGTTTCCCTTCTGTGAGGAAGATGGAAAATGATCAAATGAGACCAATTCAGAGTTAGCGATGAGAAACCCGCCTGTGATGAACAAATAGGGATGCGCAGTAATTGATCAATCGGAATGAAGTCGATCAGCCATCCCGCAGGCGAGATCCTCGGGAGAGCTGTGGAGCCGAAATGTATAGTTTAAAAGAGACGAATCATGAAGAATTCCTTACCTGAGCGTTATTGGTCACGCCCTGCAA
>DAOVCZ010000280.1 GCA_030669775.1 Chloroflexota bacterium
AATTACCATTCGATATTTTCTTTCATAAATTAAATCCGGACATCGTTTTCTACCAGAATGTAGTCGCCTTCTTGCTCCCAACCTTAATGATCATATTTTTGCTGCTAGGATTGTATGACCGGGAGAAATTACTTGGCGGGACAGTTGAGTATTCCATGATTTTTAATGGAATCACATTCGGGATGATGCTGGTTATTGCGGTTGGTTTCTAGGATCCAGATATTGTTCTCGCACGAGGTTGGCTGCTCCTGGCCTGGACCTTCGCCTTTTTGTTGGCAACCATCGGTCGATTCTCTTTACGCCGTGTGATTTATGCATTGAGGCGCAAAGGTTATTACCTCACTTCGGCGATCATTGTCGGTGCGAATAATGAAGGTCTTTCACTGGCAGAGCAGCTCACCGCTTGGAAAGAGTCCGGATTTCACATCATGGGCTTTATTGATAAGAAGCTGCAGATTGGAACGCAGGTGCTGCAAGATCTTTACGTCTTGGGAACAGTGGACCAATTAGATGAATTAATTGCCAGGCATGAAATTGAAGAACTGATTTTAGCAAGCAGTGCTATCTCATCTCGGGATAGGATGCTCGAGATATTCCAAAAATACGGTGTTTCAAGCGACGTTAATGTTCGCATGTCTTCCGGTTTGTATGAGATTATTACAACTGGATTGACGGTCAAGGAATTTGCCTATGTACCCCTGGTGGGGGTCAACAAAGTACGCTTGACTGGAATCGATGAATTCCTTAAGTATTCTATGGATATTCTGTTGGCTATCCCCGCGCTGCTCTTTTTAGGACCGATAATGCTCTTGATCGCTTTGGCGATAAAATTGGAGACTACTGGTCCGATCGTCTACCGCCGCCGGGTGATGGGTATGAATGGTAAGGAATTCGATGCCTTCAAATTCCGAACAATGTACGTAAATGGAGATGAGATTTTAGCTGCATATCCCGAATTACATGAGGAGCTATCACGCAATTTCAAGCTAAAAGAAGATCCTCGAGTTACCAAGATAGGTCAGTTTCTGCGTCAGACGAGCTTAGATGAGCTGCCGCAGCTGATCAATGTATTAAGGCGTGAGATGTCTATGGTTGGTCCACGGATCATCACACAAGCTGAAGTGGAAAAATACGAAAAATGGGATTTGAACCTGATGACAGTGAGACCGGGTTTAACCGGATTGTGGCAGGTGAGTGGGCGGTCTGATGTGACCTACGAAGAGCGGGTGCGTCTGGATATGCATTACATTCGCAATTGGAGTATTTGGTTAGATATCCAACTCCTCTTCCAAACCATCCCGGCGGTCATTAGAAGGCGTGGGGCGTATTAGAATAGAATTAGGTTACATCAATTTTTCCGAAAAGGAGCAGCAAAGTGAAGATACTTGTTACCGGGGGAGCTGGTTTCATTGGATCGCATGTCGTAGATGTGTTAATTGAAAATGGTTATGAGGTTGTGGTTGTTGACGACCTTTCCACAGGTCGTCGTTCGAATTTAAATCCAGCAGCGACATTTTATCAGGTTGATATCCGCAGCCCGCAATTAGCGGAAATATTTAAGAAAGAACAACCTCAGGTTGTAGATCATCACGCAGCACAAATGGACGTTCGTCGCTCGGTTGAAGATCCACTGTTTGATGCAGATGTCAACATCTTGGGTTCGATCAAATTAATTGAACTCGCCCGGAAGCATAATGTCGAGCGCTTCATTTACATCTCAACTGGCGGCGCTGTTTATGGTGAACCAGAATATCTGCCATGCGATGAAGCGCATCCCATCAACCCAATTTGCCCCTACGGTGCCAGCAAACACACCGTAGAGCACTATCTGTATATGTACCAGGAGCTCTACGACCTGAATTATGTCGTACTCCGCTATCCAAACGTGTATGGTCCTCGCCAGGACCCCCATGGAGAGGCAGGAGTGGTGGCGATCTTTACCGGGCAGATGTTAGGTGGTGATCCAGTTGTGATCAACGGCGATGGAGAACAGGAACGTGATTTTGTCTACGTCGGGGATTGCGCACGTGCGAATTTGTTGGCCTTGACCACTGAGAATTCAAACACAATCTTCAATCTGGGGTATGGTAAGGGTACCACTATCAATGAGATTTACACGAATTTAAAGAATATCACTGGCTATGAGCTCTCAACCAAACACGGTCCTGCAAAGGTTGGCGAAACGCGAAGGATATTCTTAGAAGCCAGCAAAGCTGAAAGGGAGTTAGACTGGAAACCCACAGTTGGACTTGAATCTGGCCTTAGTGAGACCGTGGAGTATTTCAGACAGACTGAAGGGTAAAACTAGATCTGTTTTTCGATATTAATTTATTCAAGGGTTATGGGAGAATCCTCCCAGGTGGGGGGGATATCATGGATGTATTATGAATTTCTTTAAAAGTTATATCTATGAACTCAAGGAGACGTTAGACGATCTCTCTGAAGATGTTATCGAGCAGGTTCTGGATATCCTGCACGTGGCAAGAATGGATAACCAGCAAGTTTTTATCTTGGGAAATGGTGGCAGTGCCTCGACTGCTTCACACTTCGTTTGTGATTTAGGGAAGAATACCCGCGTACAAGGGGCTCCAAATTTTCGCGTGATGTGTCTGACCGATAATATAGCCTTGTTCTCAGCCTTGGCAAATGATGAAGGCTATGAGAATGTTTTTGCCAAACAGCTCGGTAACTATCTTCAGCCAGACGATGTTGTGATCGGTATTTCCACAAGTGGGAATTCACAGAATGTAATCAATGCCATCCAATTTGCCAAATCGGTTGGCGCCAAGACGATTGGTTTCACCGGGTTCAATAGTGGTGAGCTTGGTTCATTGACAGATGTAGAT
>DAOVCZ010000146.1 GCA_030669775.1 Chloroflexota bacterium
TTTTCAATGTCATAAAGCTTAATATTTAAATTCCAATCAATTTATGTTCAGCTTCTAAAAGTTATTGGTTTTTTCTACCGGGTAAGTCATCGAGTAAATTGGGTAAGAGCGTACGGATTAATCAGGCTCGATCAGTGTTCCGGTCTCTCCGTTTAAAGCACGACCAATGTTTTCAGGATTTGTGACGATAGCTTGCTTACCACCTGACTCCAGGAACCAGACAATGGCCTGCATCTTTGGTTCCATAGACCCTTTGGCGAAATGAGTGCCTTCAACCAGGTATTTCTTAACCTCGGCTAGCGTCATATGGCTCACCCATTCTTGATTTGGTTTCCCAAAGTTAAGGGCAATTTTTTCGACCGCAGTTGAAATCAGCAGCAAATCAGCCTTGAGTAATTGGGCTAACAAGCTGCTGGCGAAATCCTTATCGATCACCGCCGCAGTTCCCTTGAACTGGCGGCCGCCAAGATCGATCACCGGGATACCCCCACCCCCTACCGCGATAACGATCACTCCTGTATCAACCAGGGCTTTAATAGGCTCAAACTCGACAACCTCGACCGGGAGCGGTGAAGCAACCACCCTCCGCCAGCCGCGACCGGCATCCTCGACAACATCCCACCCCATGTCTTCTGCCCTTCCCTGTGCCTCAGCCTGGTCCATAAATCCACCGATTGGCTTGGATGGGTTTTTAAATGCAGGATCTTTCCGATCGACGAGAACCTGTGTAATGACCGTGGCAACTGGTTTATTCACCCCACGTTGGCGGAGCTCATTTTGAAGATTCTGCTGCAGCGCGTAGCCGATAGCACCCTGGGAATCAGCCCCACACACGTCCAGTGAGAGCTCATGCATCCCTTCTACTTTGTGGGCGATCTCTGATCGGCGCAGAATGAAACCTACCTGCGGTCCATTGCCATGCCCGATGACTACATCCCAACCAGCTTCGACCATTTCAGCGATGTGTTGGGCGGTCTCCTTGGCAGCATCGTATTGATCTTCGACAGTCTGATGCTGTTTATCCTTGATTAACGAGTTGCCGCCGATGGCGACAACGGCGATCTTGCGCTCTGTCATCAACTCACCTCATCGTTAAAGCCATAACGGCTTTTTGTGCATGCAATCTGTTCTCGGCCTCATCAAAAACGACCGAGTTCGGACCATCCATCACCCCATCAGTGACTTCAATGTTACGGTCTGCTGGAAGCGGGTGCATATAGATAGCATCCGGTTTTGCAAATGCCATCTTGCGCTCATCGGTAATCCAGTGTTTATATTTTTGGATGATCTGGGCGCCTTCATCTTCATCCTTTGTATGGACCATCGCCCCCCAGGATTTGGCGTAGACGATATCTGCATCTTTGAAAGCTGCTTCCATGTCATCGACCACCTCAAACCCGCCTCCGAACTTACGGGCTTGCTCACGCGCCTGATCCATGATTTCCGGCATGAGCTTAAATTCGGGTGGATGAGCCAGGACCACATCCAAACCAAAGCGAGGCATTTGTAGGACCAGGCTCTGTGGGACAGACAGCGGCTTCTGGTAGGAGGCGGCATAAGCCCAAGAGACGACCATCTTTTTCCGCCGCAAATCCCTGCCTTTCTTTTCCACGATCGTCATCAGATCAGCAAGGATTTGAAATGGATGGTATATCTCACATTGCATGTTCAACACAGGCTCGCGGGAAGCCTCGGCAACCAGGTTTAGGTACTTGTTCCCAACACCCCAATCAACATGGCGGATGGCAATACCGTCAAAATAACGCCCAAAGATTTCACCTATTTCCTTCTCGGTATCACCATGAGAAATCTGGGTGGTTTTCGATTCGATGAAGGCGGCATGACCGCCCAACTGAGCCATCCCGGCTTCGAACGAACCTCTTGTGCGGGTGCTGGAGAAAAAGAACAGCATAGCCAGGACCTTATCGCGCAAATAAGCGTGAGATTCACCCAGCGCGCGTTTGCGTTTAAGGTCGAAAGCTACGTCTAAAACAGTTTCGACTTCTTCTTTGCTGAAATCCAGATCGCCGATCAAGTCTCGGCCGCGTAAATCTGTCTGCATCTTTAGCTCCTTTATTCCATTGCCCCAAGGATTAACGCCAGCAAAGCCATGCGTACAACCACACCGTTATAAGCTTCGATCCAGTATCTAGCGTGACGGGTATCATCCACATCCATCGGGAGTTCGTCCATGCGCGGCAGGGAATGTAAAATGATCGCATCCTGTTTTGCTTTACGCAGTAAATCCTTGGTCACCTTATAATTTAGCGGGGTCATACCGACATCGCCTGTACGCTCATCGCGTGATTTGGTGTAATCTGGTTGCACCACCGGTTCCATGTAAATCACATCGACTTCCCCAATCGCCTCTTCAACGTGCTCGATCTCGCGGAAATTCAAGTTGAGCGCAGTGATTTCACCCTTGAATTCATCCGTCAGACTCATTTCAGGGGGAGAAACATAGAATGCATCGATGTCAAATTGCGTCATCGCATAGGAGATGCTGTGCATCGTGCGCATGCGCATATCGCCGATCAATAGGAATTTCAAGCCATCCAGGCGACCTTTCTCTTTAAGGACAGTGTAAAGATCGGTGAGCACCTGTGTCGGATGTTCTCCCCAACCATCGCCCGCATTGATCACCGGAATGCTGGCCCATCTAGCGGCCTCTTGCGGTGCGCCTTGTTGAAAATGACGCATAACAAGCGCATCACCATAAAATTCCAGCATCCGGACAGTATCCTTGATCGACTCCTGGTAAAAATCTCCTGCTCTGGTCATCTTGGCGTCTGAGAATCCAAGCACATGACCACCCAGTCTGTGCATGGCGGCTTCATGGGCTAACCTGGTGCGTGTGCTTGGTTGGTAGAATGCAGTGACCAGTGTCTTGTGAGCCAATAAATCTGTGTTTTGGCGATCGCGAGCAAAGGGTGCTAAACGATCACCCACCTCAAAAATTCGGAAATATTCCTCTCTGCCAAACTCCTTTAGGGAAAGAATATCTCGACCGTTAAAACTTCGCATTGGAAAATCTCCTTAGAATAAAGTATGATGATTGATCAATCGATGGAAATCATACAGCATGGATTCCATCCGGTGGAACTGGTTATATATACGCCTAGCTGGCGGCCAATTCTCTGACCACATGAAACCTGAAATAACCGGGCAGGAAGTAGCTGTAAGAACAATCGACGACTCTGCCGTCGAGAGCGTATAAACGCGAACTGAATTTTAGGATGGCATCCCCACGCTGGATATGAAGCGCCCGGGAGATGGTCGAATTTGCAGCTACTGCTGCAATCTCACAGTGTGAGTTCACCAGCTGTGGGTTGCCTCTCTCGAGCAGCAGATCCAATACTGATCCGCTGAAACCTTGTTGCACCTCATCTGGAGAAAGCACATCCTCAGGGAGTATATCCACTAGGTATGCAGCCGGACGACCTTCTGCTAAAATCACCCTGGATACAGAGATAACCCTGCACCCAAGTTCCAAACCCAGCGCATCGCATTCTTCATTCGTCGCCTGACGCTGTTCGAGATCTACTTTCCCAGGTGATACCGGAAGACCTGTCCGATTGGCCAGTGTCTCTATCGATTCAAGCACTTCCAATCCGCTTTCCAGCACCTGGGTTGGACGTACAACGAATGTGCCAACCCCTTGCTTGCGCAGGAGAAACCCTTGAGTCTCGAACGTTCTCATCGCTTCCCGCAATGTTGCCCGGGAAACGCCCAGCTGCTTGGCAAGCTCCGGTTCTGTCGGCAAACGATCTCCAGGATTCGTGGTAGAGATCATCTGTGCCAGATCTTCGTGCAGCCTATGCGATAAAGTACTGTGATTGGGTATTGATTTTGTCATGAATATCCTTATTGAGTCATAAAGTTCAACCTTCGATCACCGGTATGAATTCAAAACTAGTCACATCCACCAAGCCCAGATCCGAGATCCTTAATTCTGGAATCACGACAAGAGCCAAAAAGCTGAGGAGTATATTTGGATTGTTGAGTTCACATCCACAAGCTTTGAATCCAGCGAGCACGGATGATGCTTGCTGGGCGACGATTTCGGCTTGTTCGTTAGACATCAAGCCCGCAATCGGTAGAGCTACCTGCCCGATTACCTGGCCCTCCTTTATTACCACTTGTCCACCCCCCATGTCAGCCAGGATTTCGGTGGCTTTTGCCATGTTATTTTCATCTGTGCCAACAACGATCATATGATGGCTATCATGAGCTACGGTGGTTCCCACTGCACACGGCACGTTGAAACCAAATCCTTTTACCAGACCAACCTGGATATCTCCCGTTCCTTTATGGCGTTCAATCAAAGCGATTTTAGCAATGTCTTGAGAAAGGTCTGCATTTATTTCACCTGCAACCACGGGAAGTTCAACTTTCAGGTGGCGGGTTGTCACTTGGTTTTCTATCACCCCGATCACATTAGCGGTGATTTTCTCTGGGTGAGATTCTTCTGAAGCAGGCATTAACAACCGGAAATCTTCTGCGCCCGGGAGCCGACCCAGATGGATCGATGACTTCACCCATTCAGGATAATCATAGGATGGAACGCTGAATAAGACCTGATCATCCTCTGCGAGTAACTGACCACGAGCAAATACCTTGTTGATCTGCATTTCCGGCAAGTTGTCAATGAGTAAAATATCTGCATACCTCCCGGGAGCGATCATGCCCATGTCGCGAGACACACCGAAATGCTCTGCGGTATTGATGGTTGCCATTTGGATAGCGACAATCGGGGGTAGACCCTGGAGGATAGCACGTTTCACAACCCTGTTCATGTGCCCTTCAGTGACCAGGGTTTCGGCGTGCGAGTCATCGGTGCACAGGAGGAAATGCCGTGGATCCAGTCCCATTTCCGTGATTGCTCGCACCTGGTCATCAACATCCTTCCAGGCGGAACCGTCACGCAGGATGGCCTTCATCCCCTGGCGAACACGCGCTACCGCGTCCTCCATGACGGTACCTTCGTGATCATCTTCTGGACCACCGGCCGCGTAAGCGTGGAAGGGGATACCCAAATCCGGCGAAGCATAATGTCCGCCGATGACTTTCCCCGCCTTTCGGGTAGCTGCCATCTCTGTGTGCATTTTCTCATCACTTATGATCACCCCGGGGAAATTCATCATCTCCCCCAAGCCAATGATGCCATCCCATGTCATGGCTTCAGCCACATCCTCTGGACCGATGCTGGCTCCAGATGTTTCCAATCCTGGGGCAGAGGGAACACAAGAGGGTATCTGCACCCAAACATGAATCGGTTGTACGGCAGCTTCATCGACCATCAGGCGCACCCCCTGCAAACCGAATACATTGGCGATCTCATGCGGATCGATGAACATTCCCGTCGTTCCGTTTGGGATCACCGCCCGCACAAATTCAGTTACCGTCACCATGCCCGATTCAACATGCATATGGGCATCCAAGAGCCCTGGCACCAGGTATCTCTCTTCAGCATCAATGACCTTGGTTTCATCTCCAACAGTGTGACTG
>DAOVCZ010000107.1 GCA_030669775.1 Chloroflexota bacterium
TTCAAGAATTAAAGACAATGGGGGCTGCGGCTGCAGTTCGAGTGCTCGTTCCAGACAATCAGCTGCTGACTCATTGTCGCCCAAGTCACTCAAGCCGTCTGCTGCCTGGTAAAGATCTTCGGGTTTGGAATATGGACTGGAGAGAGCGCTCAAGAAGGCTTTCCGAGCTGGTTCGTGTTTCTCCATACGAGCCAAGACCTGACCCAAACGGATAATTAAATCGGTGCGTTGGGGATCGAGCTGAGCGGCGCTGGTCAGGGCAGGTACAGCTTCAGCGATGACACCCAATTCTACGGCTCGCTCAGCAAACCAGGCGAGAATATCGACAGTATCGGGTGAAAGGTGGACCGCGGTTCTGGCTGCGTATAAGGCTTCTTGTTTGAGACTGATGGCAGAGTAAGCTTCACAAAGAATTTGGGCAACCTCTGTATTTTGAATCTCTTCCCAATTAGTATCTTGCAATGCAGCAATAGCTACCTCAGGTTGACCCAGCTGCAGAGCAACACGACCCATTCCGATCGCTAAAGTTGTTCTCCAATCGTCATCTTTGGCAAGCTCAGTCTCTAACGCCTGCGAGTACGTATGCAGAGAGGCTTGCAGTTCGCCTGAAGCTTCTTGTGCCTGGGCAAGTAAGGCAACAGCCAGCTCACGTGTTTCTTTTAAATCTTCTTCAGGATCGATTTGTTGAATATCGAGTATCTCTAATGCTCTACCCAGAGCTTGAACAGCTTCTTCTGGGTGTTCCTTTGCCAACATTAGAGTTCTGGCGTATTGAATGTAAGGTAGGGGTTCACTGGGTTCGGACGCAACTGCAATCGCCAGGGGGGCAAGAGCGGCATTATCGTCTCCGATTTCCATCAGGGATTTAGCGTAAATATAAGCCAGCCCTGGATAAGAAGGGTAGGCATGGTAGGCGCTATCGTAAACTTGATTGGCCTGCTCTGGGTGACCGAGCTGCACTAATATGTCTCCATAAGCGAGGGCGATCTCACATTGTTGTTCACGATTTCGAGCAAATAGCTCTGCTTTGGTCCGGTTTCCATCACTTAATTTGCTCTGGGAGAGAACTATGTTGGGTTGGGAGACAAGCTGGTACGCCCGATCCAAGACCGATTGAGCCTGAGAAAGTGAATTCTCTGCAATGTGTACCTTCCCCAACGCATAGAAAATGGAGGGATCATCTGGTACCGCATGGGTAGCCGTGCGTAAAGTTTCAATGGACTTTTCGATATGCCCCGAACGCCGGTAGGCATTCGATAGAGAGAGCCAGGGTGAGGCTTTGTGCGGTGCCAATTGCGTCGCCAGACTGAAGTGCTCCATCGCTTGCTCGTCTTCACCGAGTGCGGATAGTGCTTCACCAAGAATAGCATGGGCATGACCATTCGAAGGATCTATGTCTATAACTTTTTGGCAGACATCAAAAGCCTGCTGCGGCTGGTCTGCATGAATTGAGCAGTTGGCTAAGGCAAGCAAATCCTCGGAGGTTGGCCAGGTGGTGGTACCAGATTGTGCAAAGCGATGTTCGAGAATAGCTTGACGTTCTTTAAGCGAAGTGGTCCATAAGCCAGATATTTCTAAGCTGTGAGCGAGCTGCCGCCGAAATTCAGGATTAGTCGGATCGATAGCAACAGCAAATTCAGCTGCTTGAACAGCTATGTCATACTCTCCAGCTGATCGGCTCGTCTTGGTCAAAGTCATCAGGACTTGTGGGTCACTTGGTTTGATGCGAGAAGCTAATTGAGCCGCTTGAAATGCTTCTTTATACGAAGCCAAGTCCGTAAGCTGATGGATTAATTCAGAAAGAAACGAGAGCACATCTCTCTGAGAACCAAGAATTTTTTCCAGCGATGTAGAATCATCCTGATATATTTCAACCAATGAGTTTAATGTCTGGTGGCCAAATATTCGGGCTTGGGCGATATCGTCCATCTCCAAAGCCTGGTATATATTGTTCAGCCAACGAAGAGGGGTTTGCGTGTTTCCATCTGTGTCTGGTAGAAGGGTCAGGGAATCTTCTGTGCGACCAGATTGAAGTAGTTTGACTACCAGACCTGCAGGGGGAGTCAGTTCTGGAGGTGCTGAGGTCCTAGTCCACAATGATAATGATTGTTCGATATTATTTGTCTGGAGAGTCTCGCCAACGAGCTGGTTAGATACTTCAACCTGAATATTATTCAGGTAATCAAGAGATCGAGATCTGATGCTCTCGGCTTTATGCGTTTGACCTGCCAGGCTGAATAACACAGCTGATAGGAGACAATCGGAAACCTGGGAAACCTGTCCACCAATGTTGAACACAGTCCCTTCGATTGAGGGTAATGGGTGAGTTTCAAGCCAAGCATTGGCGAGACGCATGGATAGTTCAGGACGGAACCGGTTTAAGTCACCTAGGAGGGAGGTTGTCTCAAAAAGCGGCATATCTGCCAGCACCTGTTGCAACAAAGCCTGGGTTTCTTCTGGAGGAATCGGTTGGCTATTTACCGCATGAACGGTTAGCGGGATGAGACCAGATGAAGCGTTCAGATTGACCAAGGTGTGGATTAGGTCAGATTGACTTTCGACCCAACCAAGCAGGATAGCCATCGGAGTGAACCAACCGCTGAGCTGATCGCTGTTGGCTTTGAGGGTTTCTTCAATTTCTTGCCAATCGTTCTCTTTAGTACGGTGATACAGTCCAAGTGCGATCGTGGAAGCTTGTTTAAAACTCATTTCGGCTTGAACTGGAGGACTCTCCACACGGAGATATTGATCGAGTGTGGATTGAGCATCTTTGAGAATCTCTTTATCAATGGCATCAGGTTCTAAACCACCCAGCATTATTAGTGCTAATTGGCTGGGAGACCAATCTCTGGGTTCCGTGATTTCCGTGGTAGCTTTTTCGAAGAATTGAGGATCGCTTAGTGTGTCCCAAATCAGACGATCATGTTTCAATGCCGGTATTACCCAGGACCAAGTCGATTCAGGTAATATGGATTTCAAGGATGTCAATAAAGATGGTTGATTAGCCATAATTCCACCGAGAGGAAAATAATGAAGAGATTTACAATGCTTGAACGCTGATTGAAGGTCAGGAAATCTTCAACACTAACCAGGTCGCAGCAGTCATCAATAAGAAGCCCAGAATTGTAAGGAATACACCAATTCCTGCCGATGTGCGCACGAGATCATTTGTGGCACTGAGCAGATTGGATGCGTTACCAACAAGGCCAGCAACATCCTCAGCGATCCCTTTTTTCGCCAGTTGAGCCGTTTGCGCTGCCAGGGTACGGACCTCCTTACCAGCGGAACGAGTGACCAGCAATAATATTCCAATTAATAAAGTGATCGCTCCCAGGAGAAATAAACCAATCACCATTAGCAGCTTGAGATCAAATATATCTAAATTCAATGTATTCATGTTCCCTCCTCATGGACTATTGAGGAATAAAGTTGGAAATTCACAACCCATTTGAAAATCATTAGGCTGTTCAAATGACCACTGTTGAGATAATTCTTCCCATAATAAATTCGTACGGACGTATGGGGAGATTTTCTGGATAAGGTCCTCCATCTTGCCTGCCTTGGAAATCCGAGAGAGCTCGAGGCAAACAATATTCCAAATCTGTACCTGATTTTCCAGACTGCGATCTACTTCTTGCCCGGTCTGAGGCAGGAGAATCGAGTTCGTTTGATTCTCTTTTCCAGGAAGTCCTTCAGCAAATTGGTGGAGCATTCTTAGGACGGATGACACGCCTTTCTGGTCTACGATCAGGTAGTTGTCCCAATAAATCTTTTTCCGTAAAGGTTCTAGGAACTCAGAACGCGGAGTTTGTTGTGCAGTCATAGCAAAAGTTTGAGCCAACATCAGGTCAGAAGTTATCGCGTCCTCCTGGTTTGAGGGGTATATCGGGACCAGGATCAGATTGGATATTTCAGGGTAGGTGATGAGCAACCAAATGCTCTTCAGAACAGGTCTGGCTAAAGCCAGCTGATCAACTGTGATGACCAACAGATTTTGTTGACCATTATTTATTATGGATGCAGAGTCATCAACAAAATCATTTTGGGAAGGCCTATTAGAAAATGTGATCATGCCAATTGATCTCCCACCCACAATTCCGATGAAGAATAGAACCAAGAAAACAGCTACATAAAAAACCTGGTCAGGGATTATAAACCTCCCGAATATTTTTAGAGAACCCATGGATTAGGATCAAAATAACGAGATAAAGAATCCTACAACAAAGCCCAGTCCTAAGCCGACAGCTGCCCAGCGGATGACGCGCTGGCGATCAAATTTTTGAAAGAAATCTGCTGTTGCTGGCACAAAATCTAGATAAAACCACCTGATCAGCCGCTGGAGCGAGTGAGATTCACTCAATAAGCCGATTACGATTTGCCAGAAACTCAGCTCTATACGGGATGAAAGTTGTCTCAAGCTCATAACACTCCCTAGTTTTCTAATAATTTCTTTTGGCTGCTGAGATCCCATCAACGCGAAGTGGAAATCTTGATTATTTTGCCGCTATCATTGGCGGTAACCCGGACGATACGGGTGATCGATTTCCCGTCAGCTGCTATTGATTTTCCACGATACGTGATCAGATAGGTCGAAGTGGAGGATTTTGATTTCTGTCCGGATTGACGCCTAACCTTCGGTTGTGTTCCAGCAACCTCGGGAAACTGGCGGGAAACTTTGGACGAGATAGATTTAAGCTGCTTGTCATTCATCTTGGAGTACCTTTTTCCCAAATAGGTTGTCGAAAAATTAACGAGTCCGGCGCCGTAAGAACGCGGGGATATCCAAATTATCAGCAGCATACTGAGGTACACCGGCAGGCACAGCGTCTAAAGGTTCTTCCACCTCTACAGGTGAAGCAATAGGTTCAGCGGTAAGATCTGGAGCGATAACCCGACGAGAAGGTGTAGCACCCTCGATCTTGAGAGATATGCCAGGCATTACCTCTTCAAGCGTGGGTGCTCCCAACCCAGTGATAACCAGGATTACCTGGGTTCGACCCTGCATGCGTTCATCATTCGAGATTCCGAATACGATTTCGGCCTGGTCGCCTACGCGAGAATGGAGTTCGTTCAAGACCTCACTGACCTCAAATAATGTGAGGTCGTCTCCACCGGTGAAGTTGGCAATTATGCCAGCGGCCTGATCGATTGAAATCTCCTCCAGGAGAGGATGATCTAAAGCCTGCTCGACAGCATTGCGGGTTTTGGTAAGTCCCTTGCCATGCCCAATCGACATGAAGGCGCCACCACCGATCTTCATCAAGCGGCGGATATGAGCGAAATCAACGTTGATCATTCCGGGCTCAGTGATCAATTCAGTGATACCCTGGACTGCCTGCCGAAGAACATCATCGGCAAGGCGGAAAGCGACTTCAAGCGGTAAATCTTTCGGGGCAACCAGCAGTAAGCGATCATTGGGAATGGCGATCAATGTGTCGGTGTGCTGAGTAAGTTCTAACAATCCCTGGTTGGCATTGCGCTGTCTAGTCCCCATCTCGAATGAAAAAGGCGTGGTGACGATGGCGATCGTTACGGCCCCCATCGATCTGGCGACGCGAGCGGCGACAGAGATGGATCCTGTACCAGTACCCCCACCCATGCCAGCGGTGAGGAAAATCATATCGGCGCCTTCTAAGGCATCGGCGATCGCGCGCTCACTCTCTTCGGCTGCCTGGCGACCAATCTCGGGATTTCCGCCAGCTCCTAATCCGCGTGTGACTTCAGGCCCCAGCTGAATTTTTTTAGTGGCAAGACTGGTTTGCAGTGCCTGGTAATCAGTGTTAGCGGCCAGGAAATCAACGCCGGATATACCTAACTCGATCATACGGTTTATCGCATTACATCCCCCACCACCCAATCCCAATACCTTAAGAACGGGAAAAGGTGTTGATTGATCGTTTGATCCAATAAATTCACTCATCTATAGCCTCCGCCTATTTTTCTGCCAATTGTGTTGCAATACTTGTGCCATCCCCACTGATACGCTCAACCCGGCAGCCCGCATTTCGCAGTAGATCCAAGGCAGATTCGGGGAATTGTTCAGTATCCCCAACTACGGTGACCCGTTCCGCCATGAATGCATAATTAAGCGAAAAACCGATCATTGGGCGATATTTGCGGATGAATGGCCGGGCAGCGTTGAGGTGCCAATCCGTGATGCCCCACTCGAAAGCTGGCAAGACAAGGTAATGGGGAATGGTTTGGTTATTGATTTGGAGTGGTGGTGATTTGTGGTCACCAGGTGATGGTATGCCATCAGCCCAAGAATGCCACCTGATCAAGGCTTGAGCCTTAGGGCTGGCTTTCTCCCCAAGCAGAAACCAAGCTTGATCTGCATAAGGGCTATCTGGTTCAGAGCATAGCAACCAGAAGTTCCCACAAAGTACTTCAGGAGGCAGCGCATTGACTGCTGCTAAAGATGGATTGTTCTTAGAAATGGATGAAGGACCGGCCAATGCCTGCACCATGCCAAGGGTTCTGCGAACATGGGATTTCTGGTCAGGATCAATTGATTTTGTGTCTCCTGATGAACTACCCAAGTGAAGCAAAATCAAAGGGCGGGCTTCCCCAATCACTGCCTGGGTTATGGCGAGATACCAATCAGAGATCGCGAAACCACGATGATCTTGTCCTCCAGCCTTATTTTGGTATGGTCGATCTTCCGGCCAATGCTCTGGTCCACAACTACCCCAATCTAATGGATGGTTACCTGCAATAGAATTGGCAGAGACCCCCAT
>DAOVCZ010000033.1 GCA_030669775.1 Chloroflexota bacterium
TCCGGATTTTGAGCGGTTTAAAATCTGCTCAACACCCTCTCGGAATTCATCCATCTCCGGGATACCAAAATCCGGTATGGGGAGGTAAAGGATCTCAAACCCTTCAAGTTCATAAGTGGATTGCAAGTCGCGACCAGTGATGCGCTCGATTTCCTCACCGCTGGATAAGATGACGATCAAGGAGACGTCGTTTCTCTTATAAGCAGAAATCAGTTCTCCATCAGGATCGTAGGAGCTGTAAGGCATCGCGCTGCGATATATTCGTCCAGTGAATGGAAATGGAAGCTCTGTCAGTTCCATAATTCAATTATCAAATAATTCCTTACTTTGTATCTGCATCTAGTGAGCAGGGATGAAGGATCAATTTCACACCTGCACACTAGTCAAATATTGTCGGACCATCTACGGAGTTTGCAATGAATGCATCTTCAATATGACGTTGGCGGGTGCGCTCACCAGACAGGAATTCAGGTATATCATCGCGGCTGAAAAATCCCACCTGTGAAGTTTCGTTGCTGGTGCGAGGTTCTCCACCGAGGATATCGCACAAGAAAACGATCTTGAAGGCATGAAAGACCTCCAAAGGTCCTGTGCGGTTGGCATCATAAACTCCGATCACTCGCTGAGCCGATACTTCAAAACCGGCTTCTTCCAGCACCTCCCGTTCTACAGCTGTTGAAGGAACATCACCGACGTCAGCCCAACCGCCAGGCATGGTCCAACCGCCATCCGCTCTTTCGCGAACCAACAACAGTTTTCCATTTTGAAATACTGCACCTCTTACATCAATCCGTGGGGTAGCATAACCAATTTGGTCGTTGAAAATCTCAACCAATTCCGCTTGATCGAGATCAGAATGCACACTGATGATATCCGCGGCTATCTCGATTAATCGCGAGAATCGCTCACGTTGATAATGGTTTTCAGCAAAATGCAACCCTGTTTGTGAGATTGCCTGGATTTCACGCGCCCACTCGAGCCATTTCGGCAGCAGTAAATCTTGTTGTTCTCCATTATTCTTCATGGTATTCAGCAGCCTTGGAAAACTGGTTTAACTGCCGGATGATCTCTTCCTGATCGACTGGCAACTTATCAAACCGGACTCCGACGGCATTGTAGATCGCGTTTGTAATGGCGGGAGTAGTGGGGATACTCGATAGTTCTCCCACACCTTTAGCTCCATAGGGGCCATCTTGAGTAGGGTGCTCAATAACAATCGAGTAGATCTGTGGAGTTTGGACAATAGATGGCATCCTGTAGCGAGCTAAACGGTCAGTGACCACGCGCCCTTCCTCGACGATAAAATGCTCTGTAAGCGCGTTTCCCAACCCCATGACCACACCACCCTCGACCTGACCCTGCAGTCCGAGTGGGTTTATCGCTTTACCGACATCATTAGCAACGATCACATTGAGAACCTTAACTTCACCAGTATTCGTGTTCACCTCCACCTCGGCAGCCTGGGCAGCGAAGGAGTATGCAAAATGCATATTGCCTCCATCTTCCAATTGATCGGTCGAGGGAGCCCAATATTCATAGAGGGCGCGGGGAGATCGTCCTTCTTTTTTCATCTCCAGATAAACCTCTTCCATCGGTACAGAATTACCGTTCAAACGTACCAAGCCCTCTTCAAAGTGCACCTCCTGTGGGGGGCAATCATATTTTTCCGCTAGTGTGGAGCTGATCGCCTGGTGTAAAACCTGAGCTGCCAACCGGGCTGCATTACCGCTGACATAAGTTTGTCTGGATGCTGTTGTTGGCCCACCATCTGGAGTGAGGTCCGTATCGGAGAGCAAGACACGCACGTTAGCAGGTGAAGTCCTGAATTCCTGGGCAACAATTAATTGGAGTACAGTCACCAGACCTTGCCCGATCTCAGCTGACGAGGTGCGCACCTCTAGAATCCCATCTGGACATAATTCCACTTCGGCAGCAGACTTGTCTGGGGCACCGCCTCCCAGACCGGTATTCTTGTACGCCACTGCAAACCCCCATGCCCGGCGTAAATGTTCGGTACCTGATGAAGTTCGCGTTTTAAACGGATCACCATCCGTGCGGGATTCCATTTCAGATTGAACCTGCTGAATGCAATCGAGCAAACCAACACTTTCCTGGAGTTCTTGTCCAGTATTGGTCGTACTTCCCAGACGTAGGGCATTTATCTGGCGAATTTCAACCGGATCTATCTCCAGCCGCTCAGCCAACATATCCATCATGCTCTCCACCGCGAAGCATGATTGGGTAACCCCAAACCCACGAAAAGCTCCCGCTGGGGGATTATTGGTATACATCGCAAAACAATCCGCCTTCGCATGCGGCATCTCGTACGGTCCTGAGGAGTGAGTCGTCGCGCGGGTCATCACCTTCTCACCAAGGGAAGCATAGGAACCAGTGTCACCATACAGCTCTGACTCCACAGCTGTCAGGCGACCATCAAGTTTTGCACCCATTTTGACTCGGATCTGGGTCGCATGTCGTTTCGGATGGACCAACATGCTCTCATGGCGATCGAAAAGCAGTTTTACTGGTCGACCAGTCCTTTCAGTCAGCAGAGCAGCATGAATTTGACCAGCGATATCCTCTTTTCCACCAAAGCCACCGCCGATCATCATGCCAATTACGCGCACTTTTTCTTCCGGCCAGCCTAGAACCCTGGCGATCTGATTACGATCCGCATAGGGAATTTGGGACCCGACATAGACCTCCATCCGCCCTTCCGGTGTCAACCGAGCAATACTGCATTCAGGTTCTATAAAAGCATGCTCATAAATTCCGGTGTGGAAAACATGCTCAAGTACCATATCAGCTTCAGCAAAACCCTGTTCAATATTACCTTTGCGGATTTTTATATGCTTCAACAAGTTTCCATCCGGATGGATGGCTGGGGAGGACTCGTCACGTGCTTGTACGGGATCACTAACCACGGGTTGGTCTTCAAACTCAACTTCGATCATGTCGAGCGCCTGAGTGGCAATAACGCGACTTTCCGCTGCTACGATTGCCAGCGCGTCCCCGATGGTCCTGACCCTTTTTCCAACTCCCACAAGTACAGGCCAATCGTAAATCACCAGACCATGGTACTTCTCACCTGGAATGTCATCAGCAGTCATAACCGTGATAACGCCCGGCAGCTGGCGGGCTTTTTCGATATTTATACTTTTAACAATGGCGTGGGGGACTCCGGCTCGCTTTACTCGTGCATGGAGCATATCCTCGAATTTCAAGTCGTCAGTGAATTTTGAGCGACCGGTTACTTTATCAAATGCATCTGGTCGGATGTAGCTGTTTCCGATCACTTTTAATGGGGAGGCCGCCTGGAATTCAGCAGCCCCGATTGGTTTGCCTGTTCGCATTCTCTCCCCAGCAGCTCTAACCGCGTTCATAATGCTCGGGTATCCAGCACAACGACAAAGTGTATCTTTCAATGCGTGATGAATAGTCTCATCATCTGGGTCTGGATCATGTTCTAAAAGTGCATACGCAGTCATAATTTGTCCTGGAATGCAGAATCCGCACTGGACAGCACCACATTGAATAAATGCCTCCTGGATTGGATGAAGTATCTTTTGCTCTAATTCATCCTGTTCGATCAATTCTCTAGGTGATTGAGCCAATTGGGATAATCCTTCAATCGTGATCACACTCCGACCAGCCGCTCGCGCAGCTGGGTAAGCACAAGCCAAAACAGCTTCCCCATCGACAACCACAGTACATGAGCCGCATTCGGCTTCGTTGCAGCCAACTTTCGTCCCGGTGAGACCCAACTGTTCCCGGAGCAGATCTACTAACATCTCTCCAGGTTGTGGATCGATACTAATTGGCTTTCCATTCAAATTAAAATCCATATTATCTCGTTCCCAGCAGTGACTATTTATTAATCACCATGAGTAAATGATCAAACCGCATTAATTATCACCAGCCCTCTCCCACGCAATTTCGATCGCATCTTGCAGAAGAATCTTCGCTAAATGCTTGCGGTAATCTGCAGATGCACGATATGGACTTGTCCGCAAATGAACCTCTTCCAATAAAATTGTGTAAACCTTTTCGATCAGGACTTGGCTGATTTTCTCTCCTCGCAATACAGTTTCCGCCATTCGAGCTCGGAGGGGTGTGGGACCAGAGGGGCCCAATGCAAGGTGAGCATCTGCGATCCTATCTTTTTTTCTCTGCAGCCAAACCGCTATATTTAATACCGGAAGCGCGACACCCTGAGGACGCATGACCCTTCTGAATGCGGAGGCTTGGGAGGATTTCCGTAACGGGAGATAGAAACCTACCAGTAATGCCTGGTTTGCTTCAATCGTCGAGCGTCGAGGACCGAGAAAAAGTTCTTCTAAGCCAGAGATGCTGGAACCTTCTGAGCTGATTGATTCAGCCTGTGCATCCAAGGCGAGTAGAGCGATTGTGCCGTCCGCTGCTGGTAAGGCATGGGCGACATTACCTCCCAAGGTCGCAGTATTTCGAACTTGAGGACCTCCGATTAGATTACAGGCCTCCACCAATGCCTGTGCATTTTCCTGAACAAGCTGTGAGGCGGCAATATGGTTTAGCGGGACAGCTGCACCAATGAATAAATCTTTCCCCCGGATTTCCAGAGAGTTTAACTCTGGAATATTACAGACATCAACCAGACTTTCAGGTGGTGGTTGAACACCCTGTTGGATTTCCAGAAGGAGATCGGTACCACCCGCGATCAGGCGAGCTCCTTCATTGAGCCTGGTTAGTGCTTCTGGGATAGATTGTGCCAGGTAATAATTCTTCCAGAGAGGCATGGATCGGCGACCGGTGGTCCAATATTCGGCTGTGAACTGTGCCGAAAAATGATACCACGAGGATGGCGGCACTTTTCGACGGGAATAACCCGACGCCGCCGCAGGACCTGCCTGCGACGACCGCCGATCCGAATTTCCTTATTTTAACACATGTGCTGGATTAATACTTCGATAGAATTCCAAATATTATCCTCCAAGAGTGGATTTTGTCATATAATTCTATAATTCTGCCTCAGGTACACCAGACTGAGTTCACCAATGGGCAATTACCACAAAGTCATTCCGTTGAAGGGTGGTAATCATGGTTTTTAATGGTCAAATTTCATCAATATCCATTCGTCCGGAACCTAGTAAAGCTGTTGTTGAGATCGACCAGGTTCTATCAGTCCCTGGAAAGGGATTAGAAGGAGATTATTACTTCGCCGGCATTGCTCCAAAAGGCGTTGAACCAGCCCGAGAAATAACCTTAATCGAAAAGGAGACTTTACAGGCTCCCGAAATCGAGCACAATATTTTCTTTGGTCCCGTTGAGAGTCGGCTTAATTTGATTACCGAGAATGTACCGCTCAATCACCTGGTGGGCAAGGAATTTCGTGTTGGTAATGTTTCTCTCCGAGGAATCCGCCTATGCGAGCCTTGTGCCCTTTTAGCGAGTCTCACTCAAAAAGAGATTTTACCCGCATTGGTGCACCGCGGTGGATTACGAGCACAAATCCTGAAGAAAGAAATTATTCGTGTTGGAGATACAGTATCCAATTTAGAAAACATTCTCGATGAGGAGCTAGCTCATGCAGAACCTGATCAATGATCTACAAAGTTTGCATCGCTTTCTCGCTCGCCAGACAATCTATCCAATTCTACTCTCGACTTTTCTTGCCCTGGCTTTATTTTCTGCACGGGTGTTTCAGAGCCATTCGTTTTCCTATCGGAACTTGATTTGGAATTTATTTTTAGCCTGGTTACCGTATTTATTCAGTATTTGGGCTGCAGCGCTGTATATATCCCGCCCAGGACGTTGGTGGGTGATCATTTTTCCCGGTATTTTATGGTTGATCTTTTTCCCCAACGCACCCTATATCATTACTGATTTCCTGCATTTGGCAGATCGTCCGGGGATTCCACTCTGGTTTGACATACTCATGCTGGCTGCTTTCGCCTGGACGGGTTGCTTCCTGGCCATAGCATCTTTGAGAACCATGCAAATATTAGTCAAGAACCATTTAGGGTGGTTTATGAGCTGGGTCTTCGCTGGCACAGCGCTCACCTTAGGAGGCATTGGGATCTATTTAGGGCGATTCTCCCGTTGGAACAGCTGGGATATCTTCTTTTCTCCCAAAGAAATCCTTTTCGATGTCGCAGTCCGAGTTGTTAATCCTTTAAGCAATTTAAACTTCTTTGGGTTTACCGCGATTATCACCGCATTTTTGATTGTCTGTTATCTCATGTTTATATCTATACGAAGAGACACCAATCTTTATCGATAACAGGTGAAGTTTTCGATAAACTCACTTTACTAAGGAGAAATTTATGTCCAACCCAAGAAGTGCTGCACTACAGTTCGCGCAAAAGAACAATGCACGTTTCTTAGCAGAATTGAAAGATTTCCTGATCATACCCTCCATATCAACTGATCCTGAGCATAAAGCCGATATGGATCGGGCAGCACAATGGGTCGCCAACCAATTTGAAGAGCTGGGTTTGACTAGAGTGGAAATCTTCCCCACAGAAGGGCATCCGGTTGTATATGGAGAAATGCTGTCTGACCTCAAGGATGCAGCAACAATATTAGTTTATGGACATTATGACGTCCAACCAGCAGAACCTCTAGAATTATGGACCACTGATGCCTTCGATCCTGTCCAGCGCGGCGAAAACCTCTACACACGCGGTGCATCCGATATGAAGGGTCAGGTGATGGCTTCGATAAAAGCATTAGAAGCCGTACTGAGCACAGGCAAGTCACCAATCAGTATTAAGTTTCTTATCGAAGGGGAAGAGGAAATTGGTTCTCCTAATTTAGAAGATTTTATTACCAACCATCAAAAACTATTGAAGTGCGATTTTGCGCTAAATCCAGATACAGGCATGATTGGCGCTGAAAATCCGACAATCACCTATGCTTTACGAGGCTTAGCATACTTTGAAGTGCGGATAGATGGGCCTGATCACGACCTGCATTCAGGAATTTATGGCGGAGTTGTGCACAATCCTGCCCAGGCTTTGTGTGAATTAATCGCTGGGATGCACGATGAAAATGGTTATGTCACTTTGCCAGGATTTTATGACAAGGTCAGACCATTAGGAGATGAGGAACGTATCCAGCTGGGTCGCTTACCAATGGGTGAGGATTTTTACCTGGAACAGACCGGTGCAGCAGCTCTCTGGGGAGAGAAGGATTATTATCCGGTCGAGCGAGTTGGTGCGCGACCGACTTTGGAAGTAAATGGAATTTATTCGGGATTCATTGGTGAAGGTTCAAAAACGGTGCTACCAGCCTGGGCAATGGCGAAGATTTCCACACGTCTGGTGCCCGATCAGGACCCGGATGATGTACACCAACAGTTAATACGCTATTTTGAAGAGAATGCACCAGAGACTGTCAGCTTTAAAATCGTGAACCTGGTGGGCAGCCCGGCATCCATCTCTGATCGGAATTCGGTTGGTGTGCAGGCGATGCAAGATGCAATGCAGCGGGTGTGGCAGAAAAAACCTCTCTTCCGCAGGGAAGGTGGAAGTGTCCCGGTTGTCGTTTTATTCAAGGATATCCTCAACATTGACTCAGTCAACTGTGGTTTCTCGCTACCGGATGATAATGCTCACAGTCCAAATGAGAAACTCCACCTCCCCACTTGGAATCGTGGTATCGACACTCTAATTCATTTTATTTATAATCTAGCGAACTAAGGTAAAATTAAACTGTATGGACAAATTGAAGCTTCCAACCTATGGCGGTCAAGCGGTTATTGAAGGAGTTATGATGCGCGGCAGGCAATCAATAGCGATCGCGATGCGCGCACCGGATGATTCAATCGTCATCCACAAAGATAATCTTGGCAGCTTGTATCGCAGCCAGATCGTGCGGATTCCTTTTTTGCGAGGCATGGTTTTACTGTGGGATGCGCTTGGATTGGGGATGCGGGCATTAACCATCTCTGCGAACACACAAAGTGATGAAGATGAAAAAATCGAGGGAGCTACGTTAATCATTACCCTGGTGATATCTCTTGCTTTCGCAGTGGGTTTATTTTTCCTCCTCCCGGCTAGCATTGGGCATTTCTCCGAAAGAATTTTGGTTTTGCTTTTTAATTTTGACCCATCCCAAGCTAACACCGTTGCATGGATAGGGAATTTAATCGAAGGTGTGATCAGATTGCTGATCCTGGTGGGTTATATTTGGTTTATCGGCCGGATTCCGGATATTAAAAGAGTATTTTCTTACCATGGAGCAGAGCACAAAACGATCAATGCTTTTGAATCAGATGCTGAATTAACCCCACAATCTGTAAAGCGATTTTCAGTTGAACACCCACGCTGCGGCACTGCCTTCCTTTTGACCCTGGTGCTATTATCGATATTGTTCTTCTCTTTGTTGGGACCCATGTCCCTAGGATTACGACTAGCCAGCCGGATAATTATGATCCCCATACTAGCTGGGGTCGCTTATGAATACATCCGCTGGACTGCGAATCACATGGATTCTCCTTTTGTCAAATGGATAGTCAAACCAAATCTCGCTCTTCAGCGTCTGACAACTCGAGAACCTGATCTAGAAATGCTGGAAGTCTCCATAGCTGCCTTCAATGCAATGCGAGCCGGTGAAGAAGATATTAATTTATAGGTTATTTCATTCTCCCATCATCTGAACGACCAGTTCTCTCCGTCTCTGACGATTATCGAAATCGATAAAGATTATCTGCTGCCATGTGCCTAAGGTTAAGCGGCGGTTGACAAACGGCACACTAAACGAAGCCCCAAGCATGGCTGCGCGCACGTGGCTATGCCCATTGCCATCACCCCAACGAGCATTATGTGCGTAATGCCGCGCCGGATCGATGATTTCATCGAATAATCTGCGCAAGTCACTCAAACAACCCGATTCATATTCAATCGTTGTCAATCCACTAGTTGAGGATGGTGTAAAAACCGTAACGACACCATCATTAAGACCGCTTTCTGCGACGGCTTGCGAGACTTGATTGGTGATATCCTGAATATCCGCATTTCCTTTAGTATTGAGATTAATTGTCAATGTCTTGATGGTCATCGTCCTTTTACCTCCAGAGATTATTATTTATTGTTCATTATCTTAACTTAACTAGAATTTGACTGATTTGGTCATCGCGAGATCAATTTACGGGAGCATGCTCAGAATTATACTCATACAAGCGAGAGAGACTTCAACGACTGGGAAAAGACTTACTGGATGTACCTAACAAACCAGAGGTAGGGAAGAAAGGCACACCAGGTTTGATAGTTAGAATATCCTTAATAACCTTTCATAATTTGACATCGCTTCTGGTGTGGTGCATAATGGACGAAGACTCATTATCCACCACCAAAAAGTGAGCGAGGATTAAATGGCTTTAGACCTAGAACTTTATCGACGATATATCCAGATTCCATCCCAGCCTCCTATTCATTTCTCTGTGATCGATATCGCTCCAGAGCATCGAACCCAAACGGTAGTCTTTCTCCACGGTTATGGAGGTCAGGCCAGGCAATGGAAATACCAGCTTGATGAGTTTTCTATCTCCAATCGAGTCGTCGCCATTGATTTACGCGGGCATGGTCAATCAAATAAACCTCACGGGAATTACTCCATGGCCCAAATCGTCGAAGATTTGGAAATGGTGCTTGATGAATTAGATATCGAGCAGAAATTCCATCTGATTGGACATTCATTCGGTGGAGCAATAGCTACTGAATTCGCCAGCGCGCATCCTGAAAGGATCGAACAGCTGATCTTGATTGCAACTGCTGGAGAATTTGAATTAAATCCATTTTATCGATTCTTGCTAAATCTCCCCAGATCAATATTACGTTCGCTAAATCCCATCGTTCGCGGCTGGTTGTCTGCACCCCCACTTGTTATGCATGCCTGGTACCACCAGAATATTGTCCGCTGGAACGGATGGAGCTTATTCCGCAGCCTGCAAGTTCCGACAATCGTGATTCGGGGGCACCATGACAGGGTTTTTTCGAAGACCATGTTTGAGGAGGTGGCACGTGCAATACCGAATGCAGACGAAATTGATGTCGGTGCATCAGGACACCTGGTCATGCTCGAGAGGCGGGAGGCGGTCAATCGAGTCATCAGTCGCAGCCTAGAATCTGAGCCAAGTTCATGGAGACCAGATGGTGTTCGTGCTGAGATCTCAACCCGGGCAGCACTAATAAATGAACGACCCTGGCTAACCCATTACGATGCTGGTATTCCGTATACCATTGCAGTTCCTAACATTCCGATTCACCAAGTTTTGAGATCGGCATCTTCCCGTTTCCCGCGCCAGACAGCTCTGATATATGAAGGGAAACGGATATCTTACAGAAACCTGCAAGAAGATGTCAACCGTTTTGCACGTGCCTTACAAAAAATCGGTATTGAGCCGGGTGACCGGGTCATGCTGCTGCTCCCTAACCTTCCGCAAATGGTAATTGCATATTTTGGCACACTTGAAATTGGTGCTGTGGTCGTTTTCTCTCATCCCATCACGGATGAGGATGAGTTGGTCCGCCAATTGGCGATAACACAAGCACGAGTACTAATCACACTCGAGCGATTCGACAACATCATAACCAGATTGATTACCGAAAAAAAATCAGGTTCTTTAACCGACCTCTCAGACGTAATATTCACCGAGATTGACGATTACTTACCATCTATTAAAAAACTTCTATATCGCTTCAGAGACCGAAATTCACAAAAGATATCCAAAGAAGTTATATCAGGTGTATCAACCCACCAATTTAAGTATCTCGTCTCCAATCAAAGTAAAGAGGCAGTGGATAACTTGATTTCTGCGGAGAACCTTGCCACGATTCAATTCACCGGTGGGACAACAGCGGAACCTAAAGGTGTGATGCTTTCGCACCGCAACCTGGTGGCCAATGCAATGCAAACTCGTCACTGGATGCCCAACGCGGAGGAAGGAAAGGAGATGTTCCTATCCGTACTGCCCTTCTCCCATAGTTACGGATTAACAACCGGATTAAATTTACCAGTAGCACTTGGGGCAACATTGATATTGAAATTAACAACGGAAACGACTGAACTATTAAAGACAATCCAAAAATATCATCCCACGGTGTTTCCCGGTGTACCCAGCATATATATGGCAATCAAGGACCACCCCAAGGTTCGAAAATATGGAATCTCTTCAATAAAAGCATGCATCTCTGGTTCAGCACCACTGCCCATTGAAGTTCAGGAGGCTTTTGAGAAGTTAACTCGTGGTCGACTTGTTGAAGGTTATGGATTGACTGAAGCAGGTCCAGCCACACATGCCAATCCTTTATTTGGTCAGCGAAAGATCGGTTCCATTGGAATCCCCTTCCCATCAACCGATGCGCGTGTTGTTGATCTGGTCAGGGGCAAGAAAGAAGTTAAGGTGGGTCAAATTGGCGAACTTGCAATTTTTGGACCACAGGTTATGCTCGGCTATTGGGAAAATGCTGAGGCAACCCGCAAAGCATTCAATCCTGATGGATTTCTATTAACAGGGGATGTCGCGCAAATGGATACAGAAGGTTATTTCCGCATTATCTCCAGAAAAGCCGACATGTGGTACCCGGACAAACCTGGAGAACCAGCCTTCCCAAGAGATGTTGAAGAAGTCCTATTTGAAATCCCTCAAGTTAAAGATGCAGCAGTCGTGGCTATCGCCAACCAACCGATCGCATTCATTATTACCCAAAGGGATCGTCCCAAGGCGAAGGAGATAATCGCCTTTTGCAGACGCCGCTTACCTCCCCAACAAGTTCCCCGCAAGGTGATCTTTGTCGATGAATTCCCAAGGACTTTTATTGGTAAAATTCTTCGACGTGAGCTTGCGGATCACTTCGCTCAATCTCAATTAGAACATCAAAGATTATCGGAGGAAACATCACAAACGCTTGATGAGCCGATCTGAGTTGATATAAAATCCCTCATTTGATCTTTGTTTAATTATCATGACTGAAAAAAACTGCTTTGATGTAGGCGCTGAGTTACATTACTCTGTCCAAGGTGATGGGCATCCAGTTGTATTGATCCATGGAATTGCTGCTTCTAATTACGATTGGGTTTACCTGACTCCGGAGCTGATTAATTGCGGATATCAGGTGATCGCTCCTGATTTAATTGGACATGGAAACAGCAACAAACCCAGAGACCCGGGCTGTTATACTTTTAGCTTCCTTTATCAGCACTTTGTCAGTTTGAATCTTTGAAGGTTTATGAGCTTACAAATTTTTTAGAAGA
>DAOVCZ010000233.1 GCA_030669775.1 Chloroflexota bacterium
GAATATATTCTGATTTTCCGAAAACCAGGCCCAAAAATTTACCAAGATCGCTCTCCACAAGATAAATCCAACGCTGAATATGAGATCGATTCCCTGTTCACTCTGGAAACCGCAAATAATATCTGGCATATCGCTCCAGTACCGCCAAGCTTTATTGATCATCCCGCCCCTTTTCCAGAGGAAATCCCATATCGTTTGATCACTCTTTATTCCTATCCTGAAGAAATTGTTTTGGATCCCTTTTCTGGTTCGGGTCAGACTCTGAAAGTAGCCCGGGCGCTCGGGCGGAGATACTACGGTTACGAAAATATCCCAAGTTATGTTGAGCTGACTATGAAAAGGATAAATGAACCGCTATCAATACGCCGGAAACAGCTGGTAGCGATCTTTAATAAGATCACACCCGGAGAAAAAACAGGAAAAGTTGGTAAGAATACTCAATGACACCGAGACCTTTTAAATCAAAACGATGTTTGGAAGAGGGTCGATTATAGTCACATGAACTGGAACATGATCGGTCATGAATGGGCTGTTCAATTGCTCAAACAGCACGTCATTCTAGGAACCCAAAGACAGGCATACCTGATTACTGGACCTGAAAGTGTGGGAAGGCGTACTCTAGCTCTTCGCTTCGCACAGGCTGTCAATTGCCCTCAACCTATTGAACCAGGAGAGCCTTGCCTGGATTGCCCAACTTGTGGACAGATTGAACGAATGGTTCATCCCGACCTGACTGTTGTTGAGGCTGACAGAGTTGGAGGTCAACTAAAAGTTGACCAAATTCGTGGGCTCCAACATGGTCTATCGTTAGCCCCATACGTTGCAAAATATCGTATTGCTATCTTATTACGGTTTGAAGAAGCCAACCGACAAGCGGCAAACGCCTTGCTAAAAACCCTGGAGGAACCACCTCCCCAGGTGATCTTGATGTTAACCGCTGGGAGTGCAGACCAGCTATTGCCAACCATTGTCTCAAGATGTGAAGTCATTCGATTGAGGCCCATTTCTTCAGGAGTAATCAAAGAGGGTCTGCAGACAAATTGGCAAGTGCCCCCTGCCGAAGCTGATTTACTGACTCACCTGTCAAGTGGTAGACCGGGTTACACGTTTCAGCTTTATCAAAACCCCGCAAATTTATCACTCCGCAGAACATGGTTGGATGAATTATTCAACTTATTATCCGCAAACAGAGTTGAACGTTTTGAATATGCGGAAACCATGGCAAAGGATGCCAAAACATTACCCGAAAAGCTGCAAGTTTGGCTAGCCTTTTGGCGTGATGTAATGCTGCGATCAAGTAACAGCTCTTCCCAAATCACAAATATCGACTACCAGGAAATCATCGACCAATTGGCTAACAACTTGGGTCAAAAGAAAGCTCACAACCTGGTTGTCGTTGTGGAACAGATTTTCGATCACTTAGATCACAATGTCAATCCACGGTTAGCATTAGAAGTTTTCATGCTTGATTTACCAAAGAGCGAGGTATCTTCCTCCACATAAACTATAGGGAATCGGCACATTACCCTTCTGCTCTTATGCTATACTCGAAAAGGTTCACAGAACACAGGATCGAATTTGCTCCGGCCAACCTATCCAATCGTTCAATTTTGAAGGTTTCTAAGGATGAAACCCAAAACCGTTAGCTCTTACTTCCAAACATCAACGTAGGAAAATAAGTATTTCATGGAAAACGACGGGGAATCAACCACTGCGCGTACATCTCTTGAACTTCTCTATAACATCAGTCGTGAGCTGACTGCAGCTCTAGACCTGAGCACAGTTCTTCAACGGGTGATCACATTGTCAATGAGCAGTGTTGGAGCTGTTAATGGAAGCATCATTGTAATGGATAGTTCCGGAGAGCCAATTGAAGGCACCATTTGTGTTGGTAATAAAGTGATCGAGAATGCAACCCAACAACTTTCCGAAACCCTTGACAACGGTCTAGCAGGTTGGGTCATTCGCAACCAGCAAGGCGCGGTGATCACCAATACCAGTCATGATGAGCGCTGGTTACGACGACCTGACGATGACGAGCAGCGGACCGGAGCAAAATCGGCGGTCTGTGTACCGCTTATCGTCCATCAACAGCTGGTTGGGGTGATGACCCTCGTCCATCCATCTCCAGATTTTTTCTCTGCAGCTCATTTGGATTTAATCCAGGCCATAGCAGATCAGGCTGGGATAGCTGTGCTTAATGCCCGGCTGTATGAGGATAGTCAACGAAGAGCTCGTGTGATGACTGCATTGGCAGGGAGCGCATCTGTAATCACTGCCAGTTTGGATTTGGATGAAGTCTTACAACGTATCCTCTCTCAAATCAGCGATGCCTTGCAGGTCGAAACCGTATCGCTTGCCCTGGTTGATCCACATGAGAAGATATTATCTTTTGTGGCTTCATCTGCTGGTATCGATGATGACCTTATTGACAAATGGATAAGACTCGGAGAGGGATTCGCAGGTCAAGTTGCGAAATCAGGCAAAGGAGAGATTGTCGCGGATACATCCAAAGACGATCGTTTTTCTCTGGAATTTGAGCGCAATATAGAATCCAATATCCACGCAATTATTTGTGCACCACTAAGATCACAAAGAGAAGTCATCGGTATCTTAGAGGCCATTAATCCGATTGATGGGAAATTTGATCCTGACGCACTTGAAGTATTGACCGGTATTGGCAGCTTAGCAGGCACTGCCATAAATCATGCTCGCTTATATGAACAAGTCCAATCTACCCAACAACGTTACCTTGAACTTTTTCAAGACATCATCGATCCCATTCTTATCTCAGACAGTGATTCAAAAATTCTGGAGGTTAACCGACAAGCTGAAATCTTCACTGAATATGACAAGGATAGCTTATTGACGAAGTCGATCAATCAACTCCTTTCCAGCAATCAGGAGGAACCCGGGATCGATTTAGGAAATTTGGCTCCTGGGGAAATCCGGTCGTATGATGCTGAATTAAATACCATGCAGGGAAAACAAATCCCGGTACGCGTTTTTGTTCGCTCTGTGGCAGCTGATGCTGGAACAAATTTGCAATGGCTGATCAGGGATATCAGCGAAAGAAGGGAACTTGACAGGCTCAGAGAAGACCTGATCTCGATGATTTATCACGATCTTCGCTCTCCATTGTCCAATATCGTCTCCAGCCTGGATGTCTTTAATGCTATGCTCCCTCAGGATGGCGACCCGGCTTTTCGTTCATTACTCAACATTGCCTTACGCTCCACTGAACGTATTCAGCGGTTAACCAACTCGCTCTTAGATATGAGTCGTCTCGAAACCGGTCAACCGGTTATCAATCTATTCTCAACCTCCCCCGTTCTTTTAGCTGTTGATGCTGTCGAGGCAGTTTCACCGGTTGCTGAAACTAAAAACCAGATTATTAATCTAAGAATACCAGCGGACACGCCCCCTGTTATGGTTGACGCGGATATGATTCGCAGAGTTCTAATCAACCTCTTGGAAAACGCGGTAAAATACAGCCCACCCAACGGTGAGATCTCATTGGGCGCTGTTATTGAAAGCAACCAGGCAAAAATTTGGGTTCAAGATTCTGGTCC
>DAOVCZ010000179.1 GCA_030669775.1 Chloroflexota bacterium
AAGCAGTTTATTACCAGCTAATAATCCCTGCAAGTTGGGCATATCTGCCTTTGCGAAGGGATTTATCTCAGGGTTATTAACCCCCAATCCAATACCATCCAGGAATAAAAAAAATACTTTCATATAATTATTTACTTGTTCCTTGATCTAAATTGTCAGTGGGTTTTCTCTGGTAGGTCACCCAAACAGAAGGTCGCTGGCCGCGATCGACACCTTCCTCTCTATTGATCTGATCGAAACTGATCTCAAATTCGCTCAAATCAGAATCTCGCAACCCGGGGCCTTTGCCATCTGCTTCTCGAGAAAATCCATACATCAAATAAATACTCCCTGGGGTGGTTAGCCGTTCCAGGCTGTGAATATAGGCTCTCTTTTCATCCGGATCCAGACTGTGAAAACAGCCAATATCTAATACCAAGTCGAAAGCTCCTGTGATATTCTTAAGTTTGGTGACATCATCAACCTGGAAATCAGCTGTAATGCCTGCCAATTGGGCCTTTTTTTTCGCCTGGCGGAGGGCATATCCGACATAGTCCACCCCGGTAACCCGCCAACCATATTGTGCCAGAGTAATGACATTTGTGCCTGTGCCGCAACCCAGGTCCAGTGCTCGACCGGGAGGGTACTGAGCAATGAATTCCATTAATTCCGGTGGTGATATCTGGGTGTCCCAGGGAGGTTTACGAAAATACAGCAGTTTGAAATTGAAATGTCTTAACCAGCTCATAATCCAGATTATTCTACTCGACAATTTATGTTTTTAGACCCACTTCAATGATTTTCAACTGAATCCTTTTTAGTCTTTGACAATAGCACCGACTTACCTTAAAATCAGGCAGTCAGACAATTAATATAGGAGACAATCCATAGATGAAAGAATATACTACTGATTCCATCCGCAACATTGCGCTTGTATCGCACAGTAGCGCGGGAAAGACCATGTTAGCGGAAGCTTTTCTGCATTTTACGGGGGCAACTACTCGCTTAGGGAAGATTCAAGATGGAACTACCATCAGTGATTTCGAAGATGAAGAAATTCGCCGGGGGATTTCATTGTCAACAGCAATCATACCTATTGAGTATAAGAACCATAAGTTAAATTTCCTCGACACGCCCGGCTACAATGATTTCATCGGCGAAATGATCTCAGCATTGCGGGTATCAGATGGCGCCTTAGTGGTTGTTGATTCTGTAGCTGGTGCAGAAGTTGGGACTGAGATCGCCTGGAATTATTGTGATCAGTTCAATATCCCCCGCTTCGTCCTGATCAACAAAATGGACCGGGATAATGCCAATTTTCGCAAAGCGCTTGATTCGGTCCAGGACCTTTCCGATGTGCGCTTACTCCCCATCCAGCTACCCTGGGGAGAGAAACAGGACTTCAAAGGTGTTATCGATTTACTGACGATGAAAGCCTACAGCGGAAATGGGGAAACAGCGGCTGATATCCCGCCGGAACTCAACGATGAAGCTGAAGCTGCCCGCAGTGAATTAATAGAGGCTGCGGCTGAGGGTGAAGATGAGCTGCTGATGAAATACCTGGAAGGTGAAGTGCTGGATGCCAAAGAGATCATACGCGGTTTAGTTGGCGTCTTCTCGGCACAATCCTATGTACCCGTCTTTGTTGTTTCAGGAACCGCAGAAATCGGTCTGGCTCCATTATTGGGTGCCATGATCGATCTAATGCCCTCTCCATCCGAAGCACCACCTGTTATTGCAAAAGGTCAAGCAGGCGAAGAAGAACTCTCTTCTTCTGATTCTGGACCGCTAGGTGTGTACGCCTGGAAGACCACCGCTGATCCATTCGTGGGTAAGATCACCTATTTAAGAGTCTATTCCGGTGTGCTCACTTCTGATACCCGCATATGGAATCAAACAAAGGAAACTGAGGAACGGTTCGGCAATATTAATTTAATCAGAGGCAAGGAAGCCATTTCGGTCAAAACGGTCCATGCAGGCGATATCGCCACAGTACCTAAGCTGACGGCCACTTCAACTGGAGATACACTTTGCGACCGAGCTCACCCCTTAGAACTCCCGGTACCTGATTACCCGACGGCGCTGTATCGAGTTTCTCTTTCACCAAAGACCCAGTCAGACTCTGCAAAGATCAGTCCGACCCTCACTCGGCTTTGTGAAGAAGATATGACACTTTCCTGGTACCAGGAACCTAGCACCAACCAGACCATTCTCCAGGGTATGGGTGATCAGCACATTGATGTCGCCATCCGCAAAGCAGAGAAGAAATTCCAGACCGGTTTGAACATCGATGAACCACGGGTTCCTTATCGCGAGACGATAACCAAGTTAGGGTCATCCCAATACCGGCACAAGAAACAAACCGGTGGAGCTGGACAGTTTGCAGAAGTCTTTATGCGGGTAGAACCTTTACAGGATGAAAACTTCGAATTTGTCAACAAAGTCTTTGGGGGATCCATTTCAAGCAATTACATGCCGGCGATTGAGAAAGGCGTGAAGGGTGTTATGCTGAAAGGTGTCATCGCTGGTTTCCCAGTGGAGAAGGTTCGAGTGGAGGTCTATGACGGGAAGGAGCACCCGGTTGACTCTAAACCCGTAGCCTTTGAAATCGCTGGAAGGGAAGCTTTCAAACTGGCGGTAAAAGATGCTGCACCGGTTATGCTCGAACCGATCATGAATGTTGTGATAACAGTCCCTGAGGCTAACATGGGAGATATCATGGGAGATTTGAACACCCGTCGTGCGCGTGTTCAAGGAATGGATACCGATAGAGGGCGTTCTGTCGTTTCCGCCCATGTGCCTTTGGCAGAGATGCAGCGCTATACCACTGATCTGCGTTCAATTACCGGTGGACGCGGTGTCTTCACAATGGAGTTTGCTTTCTATGAGACGGTCCCTGCCCATATCGCCCAGGATGTGATCGACAGCCATCAAAAGGAGCTTTCAGACAAGAAAGAAAACTAATTATTTTGCTAGACCTCGAAGACCCCGCTTCTCAACCAACGGGGTCTTTTTCTATTTTCGGCTGAGCCAGGTTGAAGCGGATGAACATCATAGGGGCAAGTGCAGAAATCCAAAAACCAATCACAGCATACCAAGTGTAGTACAGTGTATACCCTAGAAAGGTATCTGGATCGGGAATGATGGCTCCCAAACCCATCCACAGAATAACCACACCCAGAACACCAATCAGAAAACGTAAGATTCTCTTCCACCAGCTGCCTCGGGCACTAAACCCACCTCGAGCAGATAACCACAACCCACCTGCGGAAAACCCGAACAACACACCGCAAGTCCGCAGTAAGGCAGTAATCTTGAACGGATTAATGAGTTCTTCATTCGGAAAAGCCAACCGGGCATTCTCCACCCAGGTTTGGGGGAGCTGCCACTCAAATGCGATTGTTCTGACGATCAAGCCAAGGATCAATATCGCAAGGGAAAAAGTGAAGGCGGCTAAAATACTGGTCCCTATTGTCTGATTCGCAAGCCAAGCTGTCACCGGCTTCTCTACACGCAGGAAAACCCATACAATGAGAAATCCCACGATCCAACCCACGATCACATCATGTGGGAAATGTACAGCCAGGTATACACGGGAAACACCGATCAGAAATATTAAAATCAGCGAAACAACCCATACCCAGCGACGTTTGAGACTGGCGGCAAGCAATCCAAAAACAGCAGCTGAGCTTTGAGCGTGTCCGGACGGCATACCGAAGGTATACTCGAATGCAAAATTTTCCACCTGCCTGCTTAACCAGAAGGGACGGGCGGTGTGAAAGCCCACCTTCAAAATGAAATTGATACCGTCGCTGACGAGCAGGATAATCCCGATGCGGAGACCGAGGGTAGCATCGATACTCCAATATAAAACGGGCATAATCAGAAGATAAAATTCTGCCGTACCCATAAAGGAGAAAAACTTCATGGGTCCCGTTAACCAGCCTCCCAGATTTTGCATAAACAGAACGATACTGATACCCAGCTCATAGAGATAATTCATGGTCCAAGCCCTCCTGCCTGTCTAAACCTAATCTTAACAAAACAGATTAATGAATAAAGATCAGCCCTCAGTATCACCTGGTTGACCACCGTTTGGGTTCAGATTGGTCCCAAAAGGTGAAGCCTCAAAATCCCCTGGTTTTGGAGAAAATCGACCACTCACGTAAATCGACAGAACGAGCAATCCAAATCCGATTGCATACATGAATATTGGATTTTGGGTGTATAGAAATCCCGCCAATATGGGTGCCAGAATGACTGCTGTAGCACTGACAGTTTCTGATAAACCATAAGCCAAGCCCATTTTCGCAGAAGGCACTAATTCGCGTACCTGTGCCATACCAAGGTTGCGCGCAGTCCTGTATCCACCTAACATGAAAAATCCTAATAGATACCAAGCTAAGCCGCTTCCCCACCATAAGATCAGCGTGAAAACGGCAACAGCTGCCTGACCCAAGAGAAAGCCTGTGAGAGCAGGCATTGATCCTAGTATTAGGTTTAACACCACAACCCCGATACTGGATACAGAGAAAAGCAGACCAATCTGACTCAGATCAAATCCGCCCTGATTGGACAGATAGTTGG
>DAOVCZ010000057.1 GCA_030669775.1 Chloroflexota bacterium
TTTGCGCCGACGCCGAAGGCCTTGGCAATCGCATCAGTGGTGACGTCGTCGTGGGTGGGCCCGATGCCGCCGGTGGTGAAGACATAGGTGTAGCGCTCACGCAGCGCGTTGACCGCCTCGACGATGTCCGCCTCCACAACCGGGCGCTCTCGGCGGAGGAAGTCCTCGAGGTGATGAACGCTCCCTAGGTGGGTAATATGGAGCAGGGTGATGCTCATGAAACGCTCTGCGAGCGCGCACGTCGCTCACGACGAATATGCCGGGAATACTGGTCTCCAGTTTCGGGGGGTGAAAACGAGAAATCATCCAGATCGAGCGAACCTTCGCCGATTCGAAGTTAACGTCTTTGCCATTTATCGGTACTGGCAAGACGATTTCCGCATAGCCATGGTGTGCGAAGTAACTCCGACGACGGTCTTCGGCTTCGGCAAGGGCGAATCGTTCAGCTTGGATATTAATTCAGGAAATATGTTCACAATCGGCGTGAATAGATTGGATAACAGAATAAATGAAGGAAATTTAAAGGATGGTTGCCACGATGAAAGGAATCAAAAAAAGCCCACCTCGCTCACTCAACAATCTGAGTTTGCGAGACGGGCTTGAATAGAGCCGTGCTAATGACAGCGGAATTGCAGGTGGCACGAGTCCCTGCATCACGCACCCCTACTGCCCAGGCGGTGCCCTACGGGGTCACCGACAGCAGGAGAATAAGCATTTCAATTGTAATGACCCCCCTATGTTCACTTCTTACCCTACTACCTACAATTATTACCGTGTGTCTACCGCACGGGGGTGATTTTCTCGTTATGAAGATGGAGGACTTGTTTTTATTGAGGAACACACTGATCACACGCCTTTCTAGCGAAGAGAGCGCGTTTGTACTTGCCTAAGAGGGAAATATTCTATATACTAATATCGGCTTACAAGCACATGGTCACCAATTCGTGAATTGGTAAAGGGAGTAACTAAGCCCCGTTCATCGCCCTCCTTACATATGATGGGAGGGCGGTTTGTGTGTAATGGTTATACGAACATATTCGCTTCCTGCTAAATGGAGTGGAAATCTTTGGCTCGCAAGCGGCCTCGGTTTGCGGCTCATCCGCCACCCCGTTAGACCGCCAAAATGGTTCAATTGTAGGAGGTCAAAGGATGAGTTTCTTGCACCATCTCATGGTAAGACAGGTTCGCCTGCCTAGGGGGTTTTGGGAGAAGATTCCCGACCGCTCAGCTCGCGACCGTTGGCCGGCGTGTTGCCGCGAAGAAAGGAGTACAAAAATGAGTTACCAGAAATTGCTACAGTGGGTGATTGGTTCTACGTTGGTTGTGTTGCTCCTGGTTAGGTGCGGAGCTCCCCCAGCTACACCAGTGGCGCCGACGATCCCGCCAACCGCCACACCAATTCCATCGACCGCCACACCAGTCCCACCAACCGACACCCCTACACCGAAGCCCCCAACGGCAACGCCCACAGAAACCTTCACGCTGGCAACGTCCGCCGAGGAGATTGTTGGCACGTGGCATAAGAGAAGTTTATACATCCGCTTCGATGAAGATGGGACTTTTCGCGAGGCGTATTCACTGGACGGACTCGATAGGCCATTTTCCATCAATTCATATCAGTTCGAGGGGACGCAAATTGTCACAACAGAAGTCTCGGTTTCGGGCGTTCCTTCCTGTGGAGATATGATCGGCATCTATGAAATTCGGTTGCTCGAAAGCGGTAACATCCAGATTGTGACCATCAAAGATCAATGTCACCCGAGAGCGGGTTTTATTTCAGGAGAGAAAGAACTAATCCGCTAGTATGTGAGAGAACAGATGGAGTGTTTTCAAAATCTGAGGTGGGTAGTGCCCACCCCTCGTCGCTGCATTTCCCAAGCTCGTGCTGCGTGTCTGCTTCTGACCGGGTTCGCAAATGGGGGAGAAATGCTTGGATTCCATAATAAACTTCCCACAAATTCACATCGACAACCTTATTAAACTGCACATCGGAGATATCTTCAAAGATTGTCGGGGTCAAAGTGATGCCGGTATCATTGATCAAAATATCCACCTACCCATGTTCTGCAATCACTTCCTCGGCAAATTGACCACATTTGTCTCTGGCTTGAAATATCCACCGTATACAAGCTCACCTTGGAATCTTGGGAAAGCAGGCCGTGTGTCTCCGCTAAACTCTCACTATCGATATCACCCACGGCGAGATGACCACCTTCCTGGTTGAGCTGAACAGCTAAACTTTGCCCGATCCCCGAACCCGCACCGGTAATTACCATTACTTTTTCCTAAAACACTTCTCTGGAATTTATCCTCATTATTTCACACACCGACCCAACGGATTGGTTTTATCATATATTAAATCATGAACTCCTCGATAGCCTACGATTGTTTGCTGTTACTTGAGATCCAAATTAATCAAATTTCACATTTGATTTCCCCGGTATCATTCATGAAATTTCTGCCATAACCGAGATTCCCACTAAGCATCATTGCCCAATCATTAAGATTTGAGTCCCCAAACTAACAGGAATCATAAAGAAATTATTAGATCGCGCGATTATTGTCACATTTTTATATCGATCGGTGTTTTAATATAGAAGGATAAACAATATTGAACAGAATCGCTCATATCTAAAGGAGCTTTGAATGATGAACAGAAGAAATATCTTGTTGGTAATCGGTAGCGTGGTTTTGATCGCTGCTCTGGTGAGTGGTTTTGCTCTAATGCAGCCCTCAGCTGAAGATATTCTCGTGCAAACCATTGAAACACTGGAGACGATCAACGATGCTCATGCAGTTGTTGAAGTAGATGTGGATACAGTGGAAAAAGACTCCACTGCAACAATTGAAGTTTGGGGACGCCGTGGTGAAGATGGACCTGGCGCTTTCCGGTTAGTGGTGTTGGAATCCAGCGATGAGAAGGCTGCGGATGCTGTTGTGGTCAGTGATGGAGAGAACCTTTGGGCTTACGCTCCAGCAGAGGGTAAGGTCTTTGTGGGCACCGCTGAGGAAGCCAAAGAGATGATGGCAGATAAAGAACCTTTTATGGGCGAATTCGATAAAGCTGACTTCGAGCATCCCGAAAGTCCCGTAGAGGCTGTCCAGATGCTGCTCGAATACTTCACAGCAGAGAAATCAGGCACTGAATTAGTTGCAAATTCATCTGCTCGCCTGCTCAAATTGGAACCAATCCCTGAACAAATGCCAGCCGAGTACACTGCCGTTGGCGGGTATATCAACTTATGGATTGACGAAAATCGCAGTGTTCCTGTATCGATCGAGTATACCGGTGGTAGCTTTGGTGAAATCAGTGTTACGGTTACGGATCTGGATATCAACGCCGGCGTTGATGAGGCGCTTTTCACATTCGAGGTCCCCGCAGATGCCGAAGTTATCTCCTTTGCCGATCTGGCACCCCAATCGCTTTCGCTCGCTGAAGCAGCTGCTGCGGTTGATTTCGAGTTTCTTACTCCTGCAGAGACTCCGGAAGGTGCAACCCTGGTTGATGTGCTTGAGGTTCGCGGCACAATCGTCCAGCGTTATACCTTGCCAAACGGCGGCTCCTTCTCTGTAGCCCAGGGGATTTCCGATGAAATAGCGCAACCATCCACTGAAAAGCAGCTGGTTGAGGTGCGTGGAGTTTTCGGAACGATATTTGTTGCCGAAGATGGAAACCAGGTACTGCTGACCTGGAACGAAGGTGACCTATTCTATTCTGTTGCAGGTGATCTTACAGTTGACCAGGCATTAATGATCGCAGAGTCACTGCAGTAAATGGTTGCAGCGATTCGACTGGTTGATATCTGTCGCCAATACCAGCTTGGCAGCACAGATGTAAATGCACTCAACAATATCAACATAGAAATCGACCAGGGCGACTTTGTTGCCCTGGTCGGTCCATCTGGGTCGGGGAAATCTACCCTGTTGAATTTGCTGGGTGGTCTGGATAAGCCTACCAGCGGTGAAATAAGTGTTCAGGGTTTAGCTTTACAGGACGCCACAGAAATAGAACTTACCGCTCACCGGCGGCACAATGTTGGCTTCATTTTCCAAACATTTAATCTCATTCCCACCCTAACCGCGCTGGAAAATGTCGCTTTACCCCTCATGCTCAGCGGAGTAGCTTTGGCTGAGCGGTGTGAACGTGCCCGGCAATTATTAAACCGGGTGGGATTGGACCACCGCCTGGATCACCGTCCCACAGAGATGTCTGGTGGTGAGCAGCAGCGCGCCGCAATCGCCCGCGCGCTGGTGAATAATCCAAACATGATCCTAGCAGATGAACCCACTGGCAATCTGGATACATACACCGGGTCTGAAGTCATGCGCTTATTGCGCGAACTCAACGCTGAGCGCGGTGTGACGTTGATTATTGTCACTCATGACCCTGAAGTCGCCTCGTTTGCTAACCGAATTGTTCACCTGCGAGATGGAGAGATCAAAGAAATTGAAACTACAGGCAAGGATCTATCAAAATCAGGAAAACGAATTTCGACTGAATCTCCATCAGTCTTATCCCTTGAAGGAAGGATATCTTTCAGAGATCTAACTCGCACAGCTTATGAAAACCTCAGTAGACGACCAATTCGCAATATTCTGACCGCAGCTGGAGTATTGATCGGGATTGTCACCTTGGTGGCGATGGTCTCTTTCGGTGTTGGCGTTCAGAACGAGGTCAATCGCAACTTTCAAGCTCTGGGTTTGGAAAATGTTTTCGTGTCACCCTCATTCCCTGAAAATGAAGATGCATTTGATCCGTTTGGAATAACACAACCCGATCAACCTCTAACCCCAGAAATCGCTGCCGAATTAAGGGAAATGCCCATAGTTCAGTCTGTCACCCCCATCCTCAATTTGCCATCCAACATTGAAATCAGCCTATCCTATGGAGAGAATTCAGTGCCTGTCAGGTTGTCTGGAGGCTTTGGAAATGATCATCCAGGTCCAGGTGGGCCTGACTTTCTAACTCCACCGGAAATGCTGGCCGGGATTCCATTGGGAGAGGGTGATACCCAAGGAGTGGTGCTGATCGATGGGCTCGCTGATCAATTCATTGAAGGATCTGCGCGTGGTTATGAAGACTTGATCGATGACACAGCCACATTGATCGTGCGCCTGCCGCGGGGAGAAACCAAAGAATTCACAAGCATGATTAGTGGTGTTCGCCAGGGAAGGGGTTCACAAACCATCGATCTCGGCTTAATGGAGCGAACTGCGATCAAAGCCTGGTGGTACGGCAGACCAGACACCCTATCAACAGATGGCTATGATCTGCTGATAGTTAAGGCTATTGACAAAAATGCTGTCTCGTCGATTGTTGAAACTGCAGGAACTATGAATTTAGAAGCGCAATCCCTGGGCACTATCCTTGAACTAGCCAATCGCGTTCTGGCGATCCTGCAGGCTCTGCTGGGTTCGGTGGGTGCGCTGGCGCTTTTGGTAGCCACCTTAGGCGTTGCCAACACGATGATGATGGCGATTTATGAACGCACCAAAGAAATTGGCATTCTCAAAGCAGTCGGGGCAACCAACCAGGAAGTCCGCCGTATGTTTACAGCTGATGCAGTGCTTCTTGGTTTGATCGGCGGCGTGGTAGGAGTGATTTTGGGAACATTACTAGGGCGCCTCGTAGATTGGGCCGGGCATCAATACCTGGCTTCTGAGGGTGTGACCGGGATCGGTCAGATGTCCATCGTGCCTGCCTGGCTGGCCATTGGTGCCTTGATATTTGCTGGATTTATTGGCGTTGTAGGAGGTATTTATCCAGCAGCCCGGGCAGCAGGTCTTGATCCGGTGGAGGCACTAAGACACGAGTAATTGAGACTTGGATCAGCCTGACGGTTTTAGAGGACTCCCGGCCCTAAGAAATCCCTACCAATACATACCCTCGCTGAAATTTTAAAGTAAAACTGCCCAAGAAAAGTGTTGAGCAGTTTCTATCATCCTAAGTAGGGACCCTTCTTGCTCGCCGCCAGGGCCAGGCACCAACGGTGATGTCCCTCCGTTGGAAGAAAATGAGAGCCAAAACAAAAGCAACTAATGCGACGCTAAGCAATATCAGCACATCACTGGTCTGCGGTCCGGTCTCGAATAAGCTTGCTGTGGCGTCCAAGTAATGGAACAGGAAGAGCGGCTGAATGGATTCCAACGTAGAGACTTGCGAGGAAAGGTTGCTGCCAAAATAGCTGACGATGACAATTACGGCACTTATTAGTGCCGCAGTTCGCCTCCGGGGTGCAAACGCACCCAGGAACAGGCTGATCATACCCACAGCCATCACGATTGGCCAGGTATATAACAAACCCCACATAATATCCGTCCACATCAGTGCGGTTTCTACCTGGCTTTCAATCGCCAAAAACACAATCGTCGTGGTGATGGCCACCAGCAGCAAGATCAGAAAGAGCGCAAGACCAAGGGCGATGGCTTTCACAGTCACAATTTGCCAGCGGGGGATGGGTAAAGCCACGATCAGTTCCAATTTCCCGGCTTCCTCTTCCCCTGCCAGCGTTCCTGTCCCATCAATAACAGCATAAATCGCGACCAAAATGGGGACGATATTGATCACCGTCGAAGCGAGCCAATCTTCAAAAGTGCCGAAGTTCATCCCCATCGCCTGGTAGATCTCCAGGTCCAAAATGGCTTCCATCCCAGCTAATTCCGCCTCAAATAGAGGATAACTGCCGACATAGATGGCCGGTAGAAAGGTTAGACCGATCGCCCAGCCGATAATGGCGTTGCGCCGGAAACGCAGCTCTTGTAATAATAACCTAAGCATTGTTGCCTCCTTTTCCTTTGCCGTAGTAAGCCAGGAATATTTCTTCCAAGGTAACCGGGATGGTTTCTATATCAGTGATGCCAAAGGAGGCGGCGGTCTTTATAACTTGATCTAGATTTTCACGTATCTCGAGCAGGACGCCCTGCTCATCTCGCGTTATCTCTTTCACCCCCTCTTGAGTGAAGGCATCGGCTGGGGGCATAGTGGCGAAGTTGATCCGCAGCCGTTTAAACTGCTGCCTGGTCATATCCTCCACCCGCTCTGTGGCCACCATTTGCCCCTCCCGAATAATCCCCACCCGGTCGCAGACAGCCTGTATTTCAGACAGAATGTGCGAGGAGAAGAAAACAGTCGTGCCAGTCTGATTGGCTTCAAGGACCAATTCCATTACCGTCTGCTGTACTAACGGGTCCAGGCCGCTGGTTGGCTCATCTAAAATGAGCAAATCTGGCTTATTCATAAACCCAGCTACTACTCCCACCTTCTGCCTATTGCCTCGTGATAATTCACGAATTTTGCGGCTGGTGTCTAAATCAAGCCGCTCGGCCAGTGTTTGCCAGTATCTATGATTGGTGTTGCTTTTTTGCAGGGAAAAGTACATCTTAAAGAACTGGCTGGCTTTCATATTGTCATACAGACTCAATTCACCCGGCAGGTAACCCACCCGGTCTCGTGCTGCTACCCCTTCCTTCTGGCAGTCTTTGCCAAACATGCGCGCCTTTCCGGCAGTAGGGCGGATGACATCCATCAGGACGCGCTGGGTGGTTGTCTTTCCCGCGCCGTTGGGTCCCAGGAAACCAAATATCTCTCCTTTTTCGATGCGCAGATCCACATCCAAAATACCCCGGTGTCGCCCGTAATAAACCGACAGCTTTTCAATTTCGATTACAAACTCTGTCATGCTAATCTCCTCAGACAGAAACCTTGAAATTAACGGTTTTCTGCTCGTAGTTAACAAAAAGAATTATAGCACCTCCACTATCCCTTTTACAATTTTTTTTGTAATTCAGAGCAAACCAGGTTTACCCTTGAATAGAAATTATTATCTCGTGAACTATACAATTTCTATCAGCCTTGGACTATACTTGATTTTGGTAGACTTTCATTCCAAAATATGGGCGTCTCTACCATGACAACTTCATCAAGATTAATATCATTCGTAACTAGTATAAGGTGGTCACATTGACATTTCAGCAATCAGTCGTCATTCTCGGTGCAGGAGCTGTGGGAGCTTCATATGCAAGCAGATTCTACGAGATGGAAAGCTCTTGTGTCTCGTTTGCGGCCTCAGGAGAACGATACCAACGGCTCAAAGCAGAAGGTTTGCTGGTAAACGACAAATACTATGCGATTCCTGTCTTATCACCCGAAGATGCCTCTCCTCCTGCAGACCTGATCATCGTAGCGCTCAAACACCAACATCTTGCAGAAGCTCTCCAAGATCTCAATAATCGGGTGGGTGATAACACAGTTTTCCTATCGGTAATGAATGGATTGGATAGTGAACACATCATCAGATCTGTTTATGGAGAAGACAAAGTTGTTTATGCGACCGTGGTGGGGATTAACGCGCAACGAGATGGGAATGTTATTAACTTCAGCAAGGGTGGCACGATATTCTTCGGCGAAGCGGATAACACTGTCCAATCCGATCGCATAAAAGCAATCCAGGCGCTGTTTGAGCGCGCTGGAATAGATTATCAAACTCCTGATGACATGATTCGCATCATGTGGTGGAAATTCATGATCAATGTAGGTATCAATCAGCCATCTGCCGTGTTATCTGCGCCATACGGCGTCTTTCAGACCTCAAAACATGCCCAGCAGATCATGGATTTAGCCATGCGTGAAGTCATGGCTGTGGCAGAAGCTGCTGGTGTAAATCTGGTTGAAAAAGATATTCAGGATTGGTACACCATTATGAATACCCTCGATCCAAAAGGGAAAACCTCCATGCTGCAGGATATCGAGGCTGGCCGAATAACAGAGGTGGATATTTTTGCAGGCAAAGTGATTGAACTAGGGAAAACCTACGATATTCCAACCCCCGTTAATGAAATCTTATTCCATACCATCAAGGTCCTTGAACAACATGCCATAATAAAAAAACTTGAAATCTGATGTTGCCATTGGATTAATGCAAGAGATACCCATTTGTTCAATACCCATCACAAATTATGCGCAAGGAACGTCAATATTCTGCCGGGAAAACTATATAATTACTTGACTTCTTATTTTCCCAAGCAATCTCTAAGGCGTTTGACTCCCTCTTCAATAGCCTCGGGACCATAAAAACAGAAACTCAATCTGATGTAATCCTGCATCCCCATTTGAATGGAAAAAAGCGCTCCTTGTCGCAAATCGACTTTATATCTCTGTACCTTGCGGCGCAGTTCAGTAGCATCTATACCCGGTAGGTGCACCCAGAAGAAGAATCCACCCTGAGGAAGTGTATATTCAGCCTTTGGGAGATGCTGGCGTAAGGCTGCATCCATCACATTGAGACGAAGGGCATATTCTGTCCGAAGGTTGGTGATATTCTTCTCCAACTCACCAGATTCGATCAAATCGCGTACCAGCGCAGATGTAAACGGGTTCATCCCACCACCACTTTCGAGCAGACCGCTGCCTGCCAGTCGTTCAATGACCGCACTATGCGCCTGGATCCAACCCAACCGCAAACCAGGAGCCAAGATTTTCGAGAACGAGTTGATAGAGACGACGTGTTCCCCATCCTCTACATAAGCAGTAAAAGGTTGTGGTGTAGTTTGTGTGTAAGCTAAGAAGTGGTATACCTCGTCTGCCACTACCAGGAAATTGTACCGCTGCGCCCGTTCTACCAACTTCT